>NZ_JBIMPP010000041.1:0-68061 GCF_043906805.1 Actinomadura sp. SCN-SB
CCCTGACACCGCCACTCGGGACGCTCCCCGAACTTCACTCCCGCCACTCCCGTCGTACGGACACGAACCGCGACGGATACGATCCGCACGCGCGCGGCCCGTCACCCCCCGTGAGAAAGCGAACGCATGTCTGCTCCCCTCCTCGACAGTGATCCTCGGCAGCTCGGCGGTTACTGGCTGGCGGCACGCCTGGGAGCGGGCGGCCAAGGCGTGGTCTACGAGGGCTATGGCGCGGGGGGCGAACGGGTCGCCGTCAAGGTGCTGCACGGCGACGTGGTCACCGAGGCGGTCCGCGACGCGCTGCGCAGGGAGGTCGCGACCCTCCAGCGCGTCGCCTCGTACTGCACCGCCCCGGTCATCGCGGCCGACGTGGACCACTTCCCGCCCTATGTCGTCAGCGAGTACGTCCCCGGTCCCGACCTGAGGAGCTGGGTCGACCACAACGGCGCGTACGGCACGGACGAGCTGTACCGGCTCGCGATCGGCATCGCGACCGCGCTGGCGTCCATCCACCGCGCCGGAGTGGTCCACCGGGACCTGAAACCGGCGAACGTGCTGCTCGGCCCGGACGGCCCGCGCGTCATCGACTTCGGCATCGCCAGGACCGACGAGATGTCGCGCAGCGCCACCGGCATGAAGGGCACCCCGCGCTGGATGGCCCCCGAGCTGTTCCGGGGCGAGCGCGCCACGCCCGCCGTCGACGTGTGGGCCTGGGGCGTCATCGTGCTGTACGCCGCGACGGGCAAGGCGCCTTTCGACGGCCCGTCCCTGCCCGTCCTGATGCACCAGATCACCACGAGCCGCCCGGACACCGGGGCGCTCACCGAGCCGCTGCGCGGCCTGGTCGAGGCGGCGCTCAGCCAGGATCCGGCCGAGCGGCCCGGCCCGGAGGAGATCCTGGCCGGGCTGATCGGCGGCGATGGGAGCACCCGCGATCCGCTGGAGGAGGGCACGCGGGCCGCGTCCCACGGCGCGCGGCCGTCGATGACGCTCCCGCCGTCGCCGGCGGAGCTGGCCGAGCAGGTGTACGAGGGGCTCGACCCGCACGCCAGGCAGGCCGTTCCGCGGATTCTGCTGCGCATGGTGCTCGCGCGTCCCGACGCCGACGACGTCCTGTGCACGGTACGTGTGGAGGAGTTCGTCGACACCGAGATCGACCGCGAGACGGCGCTGGGCGTGCTGAACGCCTTCGTCGAGGCGGGCCTGCTCCGCCACCCCGACGGCGACTCCGGCACCGTCGCGATCGGCACCCCCGCCCTGCTCCGGGCGTGGCCGCGCCTGCGCGAGTGGGTCGAGGCGGAACGCGGCGGCCTGAACAGCCATCACGTCCTGGCCGACGCCGCGCGCCGCTGGGACGCCAACGGCCGCAAGACCGCCGACCTGCTCCAGGGGTCGGGCCTGGACGAGGTGCTCGGCTGGGCGTCCACCGGCCGCCGCCACCTGACGCTCAACCTCGCCGAACGGGACTTCCTGGGCGCCTCGGTCGAGCAGACCCGCCGCCGCGCCCGCACCAGGACGGTCGTGATCGCCGCGCTGGCCTCGCTGCTGCTGGTCGCCACGATCGCCGGGGGCGCGGCCGGGGTGCAGAGCTGGAACCTCAGCCGGGCGAACGCGACCGTCTCCGCGCAGCGCGACTCGGCCATCGGACGGCAGGTCGCCGTGCGGGCCCACCAGTTGCGGCGCATCGACCCCATCCTCGCGAGCCGTCTCGCCGTCGCCTCCGCCTCCCTGGCCGGTGACACCCCCGAAACCCACCACGCGCTGCTCACCCTGTCGGCGCAGCCGGAGAGGGACATCTGGGCGCCACCCGGCGTGGACGGCTCGTGGTACCAGCGTCTCTCCTCGGCCGGCGGCCCGTACGTCTTCTGGAGCCGCGAGCAGAAGAAGATCGTCGTCGCCGACCCCGCGACCCGCCGGGTGCCGCGCGCGATCGACGTCGCCGGAGCGCCGCCGCGGGGCGTGGCACCGAGCCTCGACGCCGGGCGGCTGCTCGTCGTCCAGGACGACGGGACGATGACGATCTGGGACGTCGCCACCGGAACCGCCCGCCGGCTCCCGTACCGGCACACCGCCGACGACGGCCTCACGCTCAGCCCCACCGGGACCAAACTGATCAGGATCGGCGACGACCGGGTCACCATGCTGGAGGCCGCGACCGGCAAGGAGCTCTTCCGCGCGAAGGTCAAGCCGGGCTCCGGCACCCCGAGACTGTCCCCCGACGAGCGCACCCTGGCAAGGTCCAGGCCCTCAACCCACAGGGCGTCCTGGCCACCGTCGAGGGCTCGGGGGACCAGCGCTCCCTCATCTTCTGGGACGCCGCGACGCTCCAGCAGAAGGGCAACCCCATCCGGCTTCCGGCGGGCAACACGGGCATCACGGCGCTCTCCCCCGACGGCCGGCTCGCCGCCACCGCCGACAGCAAGGGCAACATCGACATCTGGGATGTGCGCACCCAACGCCACCTCGGGCTCGCGCTCACCGGCAACGCGGCCGGCCACGAGACGACGATCGAGTCCCTCGCGTTCAGCGCCGACAGCACCCGCGTCCACAGCATGGGCAGCAGCGACATGAAGCTCCAAACCCACATCGTCGGCCCAGACGCCCTGAAGAGGGCTCTCTGCGCCCAGAACGGCCAACTCACCCCGCAACAATGGAAGCGCTACATAGGAATCGACTACCGCCCCACCTGCTGAACCCCACCTCAAAGATCAAGCCTCGCTAGGCGCCAGCCGCCGACGAGGCGAACTGGCGGTCGTGGTGCCCAGTGAAGGGATCGAACCTTCGTCTGCGCCGTGTGGAGGCGCCGCTCTCCCATTGAGCTAACCGGGCTACTGAGCCAACCGGGCGTCGGGCTTGCGGAGGGAGCGAGGATCGAACTCGCACGGGACTCGAGGCCCCCAACGGTTTTCGAGACCGCGGCCGTCGCCAACCTTCGGCTGGTCCCTCCAATGTCCCGCTGACAGCGGGACGGGGCGGCGGGCGTGGTGCGCTCGCCGGTACGGGAGACAGGAGTCGAACCTGCATGAGCGTTCGCCCGCCGGGGTTTGAGCCCGGTGCGTCTTACCGTTCCGCCACTCCCGCATGCTCTTTCTCGTGCCGCCCGAAGGGCTCGAACCTCCTCACTCCGGCTTAAGAGGCCGGTGCCCGTCCCGTCGGGCGCGAGCGGCTTGCGAGCCGTACCGGGGAGTCGAACCCCGTACTCCGGTTTGGAAGACCGGCGCCTCAACCCTTTCGGCTTGTACGGCATGGCACCTCTGCCAGGATTCGAACCTGGGACCTTCGCGTTCGTAGCGCGCTGCTCTGTCCTCTGAGCTACAGAGGTATGACCCGTAGTGGTCCCCCGAGGGCTCGCACCTCGTCCCCCGGCCTTTCAAACCGGTGCTCTACTGCATGAGCTAAAGGACCGCGCACACGTACCCCCGGCGGGATTCGAACCCACACCATTCCTGCTCCTCGGGCAGGCGCCTCTGCCAGTTGGGCGACGGGGGCCGGACGTCCAGTGCGGCTCCAGGGATTCGAACCCTGAACATCCACTTCCTGAGAGTGGCCTCTCTGCCCTTTGGAGTAGAGCCGCGCGTTCCGGTCGGTGGCGTCGTCGCCGGCTCGTGGGCGAGGGATCAGCGGACCCCGCCGTGGTTGCCGAGCGACGACCATGACAGTCGGTCGAGTAGTCGCTTCACGGCGGGACCTCCTTCCGAAGTTCGAGTGCCATTCCCTCTGACGGGGTGACGGCTTCTACGGTGCCAGCGGTGCGGAATTCCGCGCAATCGATTTTTCGCGGCGGTCAGGGCCGCAGCACGCAGCGGAAGCCCAGATGTCCCGTGGAGCTGTCGGGCTCCTGCCCCTGACGTGCCGCCGGGCGGTAGCGAAGGCAGTAGTTCGGGGCGCACAGGTACGAACCGCCCTTGATGGTCCGGCGGACGGCGCCGTCCTGACTGCGGGCCGCCGGGGCGCAGCAGGTGGGATGCCGGTCGGTGAAGACGTCGGCCGTCCATTCCCATACATTCCCCACCATGTCATAAAGCCCGTACCCGTTGGCGGGAAAGGACCCGACCGGCGAAGTGCCCTCGTAACCGTCCGTCCTGAGGTTCTGCCAGGGAAATTCGCCCTGCCAGGTGTTGGCCATCATGCGCCCTTCCGGAGCGAATTGGTCGCCCCATGGGTAGACGGCCCCGTCCAGCCCGCCGCGGGCGGCGAATTCCCATTCGACCTCGGTCGGCAGATCCTTGCCGGCCCAGCGCGCGTACGCGAGGGCGTCCTCGTAGGCCACATGCGTCACCGGGTGCTCGTCGAGCCCGTCCGCGCGGCTGCCCGGACCTTGCGGGCGGTGCCAGGCGGCGCCCGGCGCATATCGCCACCAGTTACGGTAATCGCGCAGGTCCACCGGCCCCTCGGTCTTGTGGAAGACCAGCGAGCCGGGTACCAGCGAGGCGGGGTCGGCGCCGGGGAAGCAGGCCGGGTCGAGGGGGCGCTCCGCCACGGTCACATAGCCGGTCTCCTCGACGAAACGACGGAACCGCGCGACCGTCACCGGGTGCTCGTCCATCCAGAAACCGCCCGTGGAGGCCATGTGCACGGGGCCCTCTTCCGGATAGAAGTCCTCCGATCCCATCAGGAAGTCACCGCCGGGCACCCAGCGCATCCCGGGCACCTTTCCAGGAGTGGCCATGGGCTTAACATATCGGCCTGGTTGATTTACAGAAGTCGTTGGGCCAGGATCGTCCTGGCCGAATTATTAATGGACCAGCAGGGGACGCCGCGATGCCGCCCAGCCGACGCCACTTCCTCGCCGGCACGGCCGTGGCCGTCGGCGCGGCGGCACTGCTCAGCCGGACCGCGCACCAGGACGCGGTCGCCGACCCCGCCGAGGCGGAGGGAGGGGACGACGCGGGCCGCCGAGGCCCCAACTTCGTGGTGATCGTCGCCGACGACCTCGGTTTCGGCGAGATCGGCGCCTACGGCCAGCGGCTGATGCGGACGCCCCACCTCGACCGGCTGGCGCAGGAGGGCCTGCGGTTCACCCAGGCGTACTCGACGGCGCCCGTGTGCGCTCCGTCCCGCTGCTCGCTGCTGACCGGCCTGCACCCGGGTCACGCCCGGGTCCGCAACAACCCGATGGGAGATCCGTCCGCGACCGCTCTGCGGGACGGCGACACCACCTTCGCCGAGGTGCTGCGGGCACGCGGCTACCGTACGGCGTGCATCGGCAAGTGGGGGCTCGGGCCGGAGCAGGGCGGGCAGCCCAGCCACCCCAACTCCCGTGGGTTCGAGGAGTTCTTCGGCTACATCACCCACGGACACGCCCACAACTACTACCCGGCCTACCTGTGGCACAACGCCGACAAGGTGCACCTGCCGGAGAACGCGGGCGGCAGAAGGGCCTCCTACGCGCCCGACCTGTTCCGCGACCGCGCGCTCGGCTTCATCCGGGAGCACAAGGACGAGCCGTTCCTGCTCTTCCTGACCCCCAACCTCCCCCACGCGCCCAGCGACGTCCCGAGCACCGAGCCGTACGACGACCGGCCCTGGCTCGCCCCCGACAAGGGCCATGCCGCCCAGGTCACCCGGCTCGACGACTACGTGGGCGCGATTTTGGACGAGCTGCGCGAGCACGATCTGACCGAGTCCACGATCGTGCTGGTGACCAGCGACAACGGGCCGCACGAGGAGCGCGGCTTCAACCCGGACCTGTTCGTCGCCAACGGGGGCCTGCGCGGCTACAAGCGCAACCTGTACGAGGGCGGGGTGCGGGTCCCGCTCATCGCGTGGTCGCCGCGCCGGATCCGGCCCGGCACCAGCGACCGGCCGACGCAGCAGACCGACCTGCTGCCGACGCTGGCCGAGCTGGCGGGCGCCCCCGCGCCGCGCGACATCGACGGCCGGTCGGTCGCCGCGCTGCTGGACGGGCGCCCCGCCGACACGCCCGCGCACCCGTACCTGTACTGGTACAGGCTGGACGACTTCGTCACCCACCGCGCCGACCTCGCCGAGCAGGGCCGCCTGCGCCGCCTGGCCGAGGCGGCGCGGCAGGGCCGGTGGAAGGCGGTGCGCTTCAGCCCCGGCAGGGACAGGTCGGCACCGGACGACGAGTGGAAGGTCGAGCTGTACGACCTGCGGTCCGACCCGGGCGAGACGGCCGACGTCGCCGACACGCATCCGGAGGTCGCCGAACGGATGGTCGCGTTCATGCGGGACGCCTGGGCCGAGCCCTACGACCGCGAGCCGTTCGGCCTCACCGTCGGCTACCCGAACGTCCTGCTGCCGGGCACCGACCACACGCTCACCGCGACGCTCAGCAACGGGTCGGCGCGCCCATGGGGCCGCGTGCGCCTTCGCGTGGAGACGCCGCGCGGCTGGCCGGTACGCCTGGTCTCCCCCCGGCGCGAGGCGGTGGACCGGCTCGCTCCCGGCGAGCAGGCCACGTACGAGTGGCGGATCAGGGTGCCCGCGGCGGCGGGCCTCGCGCGGTGGCGCGCGGTCGTGACCGCCTCGTGCGTCCTGGACGGCGCTCCGCTGCGGTTCAGCGCGGAGCGGACCTTCGGTCTCCCGGCACGGCTCTGACCACGGCCGATCAGGGGGCGTGCCAGGTCAGGGCGACCTGGTGCTCCTGGAAGCCCATCGACCGGTACAGGGCCGCGGCCTCCGGTGGCGCGTGCAGGTCGACGCGGGTGACGTTCTTGGCGCGGAACCAGGCCAGCAGCTCGTGCATGATCAGGCGGGCGTATCCCCGGCCCCGGTAGGCCGGGTCGGTCACCATCCCCAGCACGTACCCGGAGTGGGCGCCGTCCTGGAACGGGGCGGGCAGCCGGTACTCGATCAGGCCGAGCCCGCAGGCGGCCAGCCGTCCCGCCTCGTCGCCGTCCACGACGAACACGCCCAGGGAGCCGCCCATGCGCTCCTTGACGTCGCGGGCGAACTCCTCACGCCAGTTGCCCTCCGCGGCCGGGTCGCCCGCGTCGATCACGCGGCGGAACAGCAGTTCCCGCAGCCGGGTGAGCTCGGGAACGTCGTCGGAAGTTGCCGGGCGAACGATCACAAGGCCACCCTAGGGGACCCTCGCCCCTCGGCGCCTCTCCTCCCGCCAGGACGGATGCCTCCCGTCACGCGGACGAGCGCGGACCGTCCTGTCATGGGCGCGCTCCCACCGCAGTGATCACATCGGCCCGGCCATGAGCAGCGGCCCCGTGACGTTGAACCGCTCGACGCCCCGCCGGGTGAGGTTGACCCGCAGGTCGATCCAGCCGGGACGGCCCTCGAACCGGCAGTCGTCGGCCGCGCCCGCCGGGAAGTGCAGGTCGCCGACCGACAGCTTGGCGCCCCGCACGTGGACGGGAAGCAGGATCCGCGAGGACGTGCCGAGCCTGGCGATGCCGCACCCGCCGATCTCGCGTCCCCGCGCCTCGCTGCGCACCGACTCCGCCGCGGCCCGCGCGAATTCCGGCTGGCCGGCGCGGAGCCGCCCGAGCAGGATCCCGCCGTCCGCGGCGGGATCGCCGGGGGCTTCGCCGGCCGGTGAGAGCGTGGCGGGCGCGCAGCCGATGACCCCGGGATGGCCGTGCGGCGCGTACACGCCGTCCGAGCGGCCCACGCCCAGCACGTCCACGACGATCACGTCGCCGGGCTCGGCGCCGACCACGACCAGCGGACCGCACAGGACGGCGTCCTCACCGGGCTCGCGTCCCTGGCACTCCATCCGCACCGAGCCACCGGTGATCACTTCGGCGACCGCGGGGATGTCGGGATGCCAGCGGTTGTGCCCGGGTACCGGCCGGGCCGCGGATCCGTCGTCCACCGGCGGCCCCGGGAAGCGGACGACCGGCGGAGCGGCGAGAGTGGGCGCCAAGGCAGGGTCCTTCCGTGCGGGAGCTCGATTGGGAAGATCTTGCCGACCCGGCTGTTACCGATCCGTTTCGGCGTTCTGACAGTTGAGTAAGAGCCGCGGTTCACGGTTCTCCGCGGATCTACCCGATTCCCGTCGGAACTTCCCCGCCGATCCGAGCGTCTAAGGCCCATGCGCCGGCGTGGGACGAGTCACAGGATTCACAGGAGTCACACGGGGACGGGAAGCACCGGCCGATGGCGTGCCCTCGCGGCGGCCGTGGCGCCCCTGACGCTGGCGGCCGCCTGTTCGGGGTCGGACGCCCGCGACCCCGCGCCCGAGCCGTCGCCCCGCTTCGCCCTGGTCTCCTACGACGACTGCGACCAGGTCCTGGCCGACCTCCGCGCCGCCACGGAGCGCCAGGTCGGCCCGTACGGGCTGGGCGGCGGTCCGCTGCCTCCCAGCGCCGCGGAGGACGGTGCCCGCGCCCAGGGGGCCGTCCCCGGGGCCTTCGCCGCTGGTTCCCCGCAGCGGCCGCAGGAGCATTCCCGCACCAACGCGCACGAGGCCGGGGCCGACGAGCCCGACCTGGTGAAGACCGACGGCCACCGCATCGTCGCGCTCGCCCGCGGGGAACTGCTGGTGATCGATCCGGCGAGCCGCAAGGTCGTCCACCGCCTCGGCCTCGGCGGGAGACCCGCACCCGGCGGATCCGGCGACGCGCGGCTTCTCCTCAGCGGTGACCGCGCCCTGGTCATGACCCCTCGGCCCCAGCTTTACCGCCCAGGAATTCCCGGCCGGCCGGCGCCGGACTCGATCGTGCCGGGGGACACGCCCCTCCCCTCGTCCCCCCGGACCACCCTGACCTTGATCGACCTGTCCGGGGCGCCCACGGTGATCGGCTCGCTGACGACCTCCGCCGCCTACGTCGACGCCCGGCAGACCGGCTCGGTCGCCCGGGTGGTGGTGCGGTCGGCGCCGCGGATCGAGTTCCCCGACCTGCCGCGGACCCCGCGGTCCGAGCGGGACGCCCTCGAACGCAACCGGCGGATCGTCCGGTCCGCTCCGCTGGACGCCTGGCGGCCCGCCTTCGAGGTGCGGGGCCGCGACGGCCGGACGACGACGTACAGGACTCCCTGCGGCAACATCAGCCGCCCCCGTGACGGCAGCGGGACCAGCATGCTGTCCGTCCTGACGATCGACCTGGCCAAGGACGCCGGCGACCCCGCACCGGTGTCGATCGCCGCCGAGGTCCAGGAGGTCTACGGCAACGGCGGCAGCCTCTACGTCACCGACAGCCGCTTCCCACCGCTGCGAGGACGGGCCCCGCGTCCCGGCTCCGAGACCACGCGGATCCACAAGTTCCGTCTCGAAGGGGCCGGGCGCCCCCGCTACGTCGCGTCCGGCTCGGTGCCGGGGCGGCTGCTCGACCAGTACTCGATGTCCGAGCACGACGGGCGGCTCCGCCTGGCGACCACGACCTCCCCGTCCCCCGGCGTCCGGGGGCCCGGCGGCGAATGGCGTTCGGAGAGCGCGGTCCACGTGCTCGCCGAACGCGGCGGGCGGCTCACCGAGATCGGCAAGGTCGGCGGCCTCGGCAAGGGCGAGCGCATCTACTCGGTGCGCTTCATCGGCCCCACCGGCTACGTGGTGACGTTCCGCCAGATCGACCCCCTGTACGTGATCGACCTGCGCGACCCGTCCCGGCCCGCCGTCACCGGCGAACTCAAGATCACCGGCTATTCCGCGTACCTGCACCCCACCGCGGACGGGCGGCTGCTGGGCATCGGCCAGGAGGCGGACACCACCGGCCGCACGCAGGGCACGCAGGTCTCCCTCTTCGACGTCAGCGCCGCACCGCGCCGCGTCGGCGGGTACCACCTGCCCGGCTCCAGCTCGACCGCCGAGTTCGAGCCGCACGCCTTCCTGTACTGGCCGCGGACGGGGCTGACCGTGCTTCCCATCGCCACCAAGCACACCGACGGGCGGTACACCGGTGAGAGCGAGGCGCTCGTCCTCAAGGTGACCGGCACCACCGTGCGGAAGCTGGGAACCGTCGAGCACCCGAAGGGCGAGGAGGGGTACCCCTCCCCTATCCGGCGCTCCCTCGTCGTCGGCGACACGCTGTGGACCGTCTCCGACGACGGTGCGCGCGCCACCGGCATCACCGCCCTCGACGACCGGGGCTGGCTCGCCTTCTGAGCGCCCGCGGGCTAGCGCAGCCCGACGGAACGGCTCAGCGCGGTCTGGATGAGGCGGTCCACCAGGGCCGGGTAGTCGAGTCCCGAGGCCGCCCACATCTGCGGGAACGCGGACGCGGGGGTGAAGCCCGGCATGGTGTTGATCTCGTTGAGGATCCAGCGCCCGTCAGGGGTGTGGAAGAAGTCGACGCGGGCCAGGCCCTCGCAGTCCAGGGCGTCGAACGCCTGCGCCGCCAGCCGCTGCGCCTGCTCGATCGCGGCCGGGTCGAGGTCCGGCGGGATCTCCAGCCGGAGGGACGAGTCGAGGTACTTGGTCTCGAAGTCGTAGAAGTCGGCCTCGCCGCCCATCACGACCTCGGCGGGCAGGCTGACCTCGGGCGGGCCGTCGTCCAGGCCCTCCAGCACGCCGCACTCGATCTCGCGGCCCTCGACCGCCGCCTCCACGATCACCTTCGGATCGTGCTCGCGGGCGGCCTCGACCGCCGCCTCCAGGTCGTCCTCACCGGTGACCCGGCTGATGCCCATGCTGGACCCGGCCCGCGCGGGCTTGACGAACACCGGCCAGCCCAGATCCTTGATCTCGTCGATCTTGCGCTTGCGCTCGCGGCGCCACTCCCGGTCGCCGACCAGCACGTACCTGCCGACCGGCAGTCCGCGGGCCTGCCACACCAGCTTCATGAAGCCCTTGTCCATGCCGACCGCGCTGGCCAGCACGCCCGCGCCGACGTAGCGGACGCCCGCCAGGTCGAGCATGCCCTGGATGGTGCCGTCCTCGCCGTACGGGCCGTGCAGCAGCGGCAGGACCACGTCGACCTCGCCGAGCGTCGCGGGCACCCGGCCCGGCTCGATCACCATCAGGCCGCGGCTGTCGGGGTCGAACGGCAGCGCCAGCGCCCGGCCGGACTCCCCGGTCACCTCGGGCAGCCGGCCGCCCTCGATCACCAGGCGCTGGTCCTCGGGGGCCAGCACCCAGCGGCCGTCCCTGGCGATGCCGACCGGCACCACCTCGTACCGGTCACGGTCGATCGCCGCCATGACCGCGCCGGCCGTGACGCAGGAGATGGCGTGCTCCGAACTGCGCCCGCCGAACACCACGGCCACGCGGATCTTGGGTGATACCTGCGACATGATGCCCGACCCTACCGCCGAACGACCGCGTTAGGCCATGAGGCCCGCGCCGGCGGCGGGATCCCCGCCGTACCCGCCGCCGCGCGGTCGCGACATCGCCGGTCAGACGCCGTGCCGCTGCTCCACGCCGTACCGCTCGGGCTTGGGCGAACGGGAGATCAGCGCAATCGCCGCGTCCTTGATCGGGACGCCCTCGTACAGCACCGACACCACCGCCTCGGTGATCGGCATCTCCACGTTGTGCTTGCGGGCCAGCGCCAGCACCGCCCCGGACGACTTCACGCCCTCGGCGGTCTGGCTGGTCGCGGCGATCACCTCGTCGAGCGTCATGCCGCGGCCCAGGTTCTCCCCGAACGTGCGGTTCCGCGACAGCGGCGAGATGCACGTCCCGACCAGATCGCCCATCCCGGCCAGACCGGCGAAGGTGTGCTCGTCGGCGCCCAGCGCGGCGCCCAGCCGGGCGATCTCCGCCAGGCCCCGGGTCATCAGCACCGCCTGCGTGCTGGCGCCGAAGCCGAGCCCGACCGCCATCCCCACGCACAGCGCCACCACGTTCTTCACCGCGCCGCCCAGCTCGCAGCCGATCACGTCGGTGGAGGTGTACACGCGGAAGTACGGGGTCATGGTGGCGCCCTGAAGGCGCTGCGCCCCCGCCTCGTCCACGCACGCGGCCACCGCCGCGCCGGGCTCGCCGCCCGCGATCTCCCGCGCCAGATTGGGCCCGCTGAACACCGCGACCCGCTCCTCGGGGACGTCGGCGACCTCGGTGATCACCTCCGACATCCGCCGGGTGGTGCCCAGCTCCACCCCCTTGATCAGGCTGATCAGCATCGCGTCGCGGGGCAGCAGCGGCGCCCAGCCCGCCAGGTTCTCGCGCAGCGTCTGCGCCGGAACGGCCAGCGCCACGAAGTCGGCGCCCGCCAGCGCCTCGGCCGGGTCCGTGGTCGCGCGGACCTCCTCGGGCAGCGGCACGCCCGGCAGGTAGTCGGGGTTCTCGTGCCGCTCGTTGATGGCCTCCACCAGCGAGGCGCGGCGCCCCCAGATCGTGACCTCACCGCCCGCGTCGCACAGCAGCTTGGCGAACGTGGTGCCCCAGGAGCCCGCGCCCATGACGGCCGCACGATGGATCACGAGGACGCCTCCTCGCGGGCGGGCGACCCCCCGCGCCCCCCGGCGAGAACGGCGACCATTCCTTCGCTCCGCACGCTCATGACCCCTCGACCCCCTTCTGCGCCCTGCGCCGCTCCTCCAGGACCTTGTGGTGGTCGTAGAGCTCCTTGGGGGGCTCCTCGCCGCGCAGCTCGCCGACCAGCCGAGCGATCTCCCGCATGATCTCGTCGGTCGCCTCGCGCAGCGTGGTCTTGGTGAGGGGACGGCCCTCGTACCGCGACAGGTCCACGGGCGGGCCGGCGATCACCTTCATCGTCTTGCGCGGGAACGGGTGGAAGCCCTTCCTCAGCGACGCGGCGAGCCCGCTCTGCTCGCCCTTCTTGTACGGAAGCAGCTCGTGCGCGCCCCAGCTCGCCACCGGAACGACCTTGGCGCCCGTCTTCAGCGCCATCCGCGCCACCCCGGTCTGCCCGGTCATCGGCCACAGATCCGGATCGCGGGTGCAGCTGCCCTCCGGGTAGAACATCAGGCACTCGCCCCGTTTCAGCGCCTCCTCGGCGTCCTTGAGCGCCAGCGCCGCGTCCGCCCGGTCACGGTGGACGGGGATCTGCCCGGTGCCGACCAGCACGTTCTTGAGGAACTTCACATCGAACAGGGACGACTTGGCCAGGTACACGGGATAGCGGCCCGCCTCGTACACGAAGTGGGCCAGGGCCAGGGGGTCGGACTCGGAGATGTGGTTGGCGGCGATGATGACGCCGCCCTCCTTGGGTACGTTGTCCCGCCCTCGCCACTCCCTCTTCAGCAGCCCGTACAGCAACGGGCGCAGGACGATGATGGTGAGCTTGCGCCAGGCAGGCGAGTACCCACGGCTCATGCCCGTCCCCTCCTCGGTAGGCCCACGGTGAACGTGGGGTGTCATCAAGTGTCGCGGTTGCTTGCGCATAGTGTCGAGTTGCCATGTCTACAGCAGATCGCGGTATGACTCAGAACCAGGTGCCCCTCCTCCAGTGGTCGCTCGTCGTGCCCGTCAAGGTGCTGGCGCGGGCCAAGACCCGCATGGCCGAGGCGGCGGGCCCCCACCGGCAGGCGCTGGCCCTGGCCGTCGCCACCGACACCGTGGCGGCGCTGCTGGCCTGCGAGCGGGTCCGGCACGTGATCGTCGTCACGGACGACCCGGCGCCCGCCGCCGAGCTGTCCGCCCTGGGCGCCATGATCGTCCCGGACGAGCCGGACGCCGGGCTCAACCCGGCCCTGATCCACGGGGCCGCCCGGATCCGGGAGACCGCGCCGGGGTATGGGGTCGGCGCCATCTCCGCGGACCTGCCCGCGCTGCGCCCCGGCGAACTCGCCCGTGTCCTGGACGCCGCCGCGCGCTTCCCCGAGGCGTTCGTCCCGGACGCCGCGGGCACCGGGACCACCCTCTACACCGCACGCCCCGCCGTCCCCTTCCGTCCCGCCTTCGGCCCGCTCTCCCGCGCCGCGCACCGCGACCGCGGCGCCCGGGAACTGCTCCTGGACGACATCGCCAGCGTCCGCCAGGACGTCGACACCCTCGAAGACCTCCAAGCCGCCCTCACCCTGGGAACCGGACCCCGGACCGCCCGTGTCGCCGCCCGGCTGCCCGCCATTCGCAACATCGCCTAAGGCCCCTGCCCCGTTAGTCTGGGCCCATGCAGGGGACGGTGCGGACCTTCGACGCCGAGACGCGTTCCGGCAGCGTGCTGCTGGACGACGGAACGGAACTGCCCTTCGACGCCGAGGCGTTCGCCGCGGGCGGCCTCAGGCTCCTGCGCTTCGGCCAGCGGGTCAACCTGGCCGTGGACGGGCGGGACGGCCGGATCACCCTGGTCACCCTCTCCACGTTCCCCGTCCCGCGCTAGCCGCGAGCGGATACGACAGCGCCCGGGGCCGCGCGGAACGCGGCCCCGGGCGCTGTCGATGGGTTACTTCTTCCCGGCCACCAGGTTCTTGAAGTCGGCGCCCGCCTTGAACTTGGGCACGGACGTCGCGGGAACCTCGATGGTCTTGCCCGTCGCGGGGTTGCGGGCCGTACGTGCAGGCCGGTCGGCCTTCTCGAACGAACCGAACCCAGTGATCGCGACCTTGTCGCCCTTGGCGACCGCGGTCTGGATCGCCTCCAGGATCGCGTCGACGGCCTCGGCTGCGGCCTTCTTGCTGCCCAGCCGGTCAGAGATGGCGTCGACCAGCTCACGCTTGTTCATGGGTTACTCCTCTAGTTCCCCCCTTGCCCGAACGAAACTAAAGGAGGCATAGCATCGACACAATCACCTGCAAGCAAGAGTTCCCGTGTCGCAGGCGTTTTTGTCGGTCTCGCCCCCGTCTCGCCAGGCGCCGGACCGTTACCGGCCACCTCGCACGCTAGCGGGCGTCGGGCGCCCGATGGAAATCGGCGAGGAACGCCTCCAGCTTTCTGGCGGCCAGCTCGGGGTCGCGTTTGGCCAGGTCGGTGATGACCAGGAGATGCCGGATCAGCCGCCGCCGGGTCTCGGCGGGCAGCGGCGCGACCCGGCGGTGCGCGTCGCGCAGCCGCTCGGCGAGCCGCGTCAGCGCCGGATCGTCCCACTCGGGACCGGTCCACGGGACCGGCGTCTCCGGTTCGGTCACTGTGCAAGCCCCCAACGAGTCCTCGCGGTCCGCGCCCGCCGGGATGGCGGGCGCCACACCTGAGATTGTGCTCTCCGTGAGGACCGGTCCGTACATCCGGGTCCGGACCGGTGTCCCCATCGGTGGCCTCGCTGGGGGCACGGCCGACCGGCCATGCCCTGAAGGGGACCTATGCCGTGACGGGCATCCAGGGGGCGCGCCGCTCCTCGAAGGCGGCGATGTCATCGGCGTGGCGCAGGGTCAGGCCGATGTCGTCCAGGCCCTCCATCAGCCGCCAGCGGGTGTAGTCGTCGATCTCGAACGAGGCCGTGAGGTCCCCGGCGCGCACGTCGCGGGCGTCCAGATCGACGGTGATCTCGGTGGACGGATCGTTCTCGACCCGGTCCTGCAGCGCCTCCACGGTCGCGTCCGGCAGGACCACCGGCAGCAGACCCATCTTGGTGGAGTTGTTGCGGAAGATGTCGCCGAAGCGGGGCGCGATGACGACCCGGAACCCGTACTGCTGAAGGGCCCAGACCGCGTGCTCGCGGGACGAGCCCGTGCCGAAGTCCGGCCCGGCGATCAGGATGCTGGCGCCCTCGTACCGGGGCTGGTTGAGCACGAACTCCGGGTCCTCGCGCCAGGCGGCGAACAGGCCCTTCTCGAAGCCGGTGCGGCTGACCTGCTTGAGCCAGACGGCCGGGATGATCTGGTCGGTGTCGACGTTGCTGCGGCGCAGCGGCACGCCCCGGCCGGTGTGGGTGGTGAACGCTTCCATGTCGTGGGCTTCCTTGTCTAGAGGTCGGCGGGGGCGGTGAGGCGTCCGGTGACGGCCGTCGCGGCCGCGACGGCGGGCGACACCAGGTGGGTGCGGCCTCCGGGCCCCTGCCGGCCCTCGAAGTTGCGGTTGGACGTGGACGCGCTGCGCTGGCCGGGCGTGAGCTGGTCGGGGTTCATGCCCAGGCACATCGAGCAGCCGGCCTCGCGCCATTCGGCCCCGGCGGCGGAGATGACCGCGTCGAGCCCCTCCTCCTCGGCCTGCTTCTTGACCCGCATGGAGCCGGGGACGACCAGCATGCGGACGCCGTCGGCCACCTTGCGTCCCTCCAGGACGCCGGCGACGGCGCGCAGGTCCTCGATGCGGCCGTTGGTGCAGGATCCGACGAAGACGGTGTCGACCTCGATCTCGCGCAGCGGGGTGCCCGGGGTCAGCGCCATGTACTCCAGGGCCCGCTCGGCGGCCTGCCGCTGCACCGGGTCGTCGAAGGACGCCGGGTCGGGCACGGACTCGGCCAGCGGCAGCCCCTGGCCGGGGTTGGTGCCCCAGGTGACGAACGGGGTCAGCTCGGAGGCGTCGATCACGACCTCCTTGTCGAAGGCCGCGTCGTCGTCGGTGCGCAGGGACGTCCAGTACTCGACGGCCCGGTCCCAGTCGCTCTCATTCTGAGGGGACGACCCCCCAGACCCCCCGGCAACGGCTCCGCCGCCATCACTCGCTCCGCTCGCGATGTCGGCGCCGGCCGGCGCGTGCGGGCGGCCCTTCAGGTAGGCGAAGGTGGTCTCGTCCGGGGCGATCATCCCGGCGCGGGCGCCGGCCTCGATGGACATGTTGCAGACCGTCATCCGGCCCTCCATCGACAGCGACCTGATCGCCTCGCCGCGGTACTCGATGATGTGGCCCTGGCCGCCGCCGGTGCCGATCCGGGAGATCACCGCGAGGATCAGGTCCTTGGCGGTGACGCCCTCGGGCAGCGCGCCGTTCACGGTCACGGCCATGGTCCTGGGCTTGATCTGCGGCAGCGTCTGGGTCGCCAGGACGTGCTCGACCTCGCTGGTGCCGATGCCGAACGCGAGGGCGCCGAACGCGCCGTGCGTGGAGGTGTGGGAGTCGCCGCACACCACGGTCATGCCGGGCTGGGTCAGGCCGAGCTGGGGGCCGATGACGTGCACGATGCCCTGGCCGTCGTCCCCCATGGGGTGCAGCCGGATACCGAAGTCGGCGCAGTTCTTGCGGAGCGTCTCGACCTGGGTGCGCGACACCGGGTCGGCGATGGGCGCCAGCAGGTCCTTGGTGGGGACGTTGTGGTCCTCGGTGGCGATCGTCAGCTCGGGGCGGCGCACCTTGCGCCCGGCCATGCGCAGGCCGTCGAACGCCTGCGGGCTGGTGACCTCGTGGACGAGGTGGAGGTCGATGTAGAGCAGGTCCGGCTCGCCCTCGGCTCGTCGCACCACGTGCGCGTCGTAGACCTTCTCGGCCAGTGTGCGGCCCATCCGATTCCACCTCACCTGATCGGTACCTTGCTCGCGGGCTCCCCCGCCGGTTTGCATCTCATATTACGAGACGGCAATATCAAGACATGGACAACTCTAGCGGAGTCGGCGTACTTGACAAAGCCGTTCTCGTCCTGAACGCCCTCGAAGCCGGCCCCGCCTCGCTGGCGCAGCTGGTGCAGAGCACCGGGCTGGCCCGCCCGACCGCCCACCGGCTCGCCGTCGCGCTGGAGTACCACCGTCTCGTCCACCGCGACACCCAGGGCCGGTTCATCCTGGGCCCGCGGCTGGCCGAGCTGGCGGTGGCGGCCGGGGAGGACCGGCTGCTGGCCGTCGCCCAGCCCATCCTGGCGCAACTGCGGGACCACACGGGAGAGAGCGCGTCCCTTTTCCGGCGCCAGGGCGACGTCCGGATCTGCGTGGCGGCGGCCGAGCGCAGCAGCGGCCTGCGCGACACCATCCCGGTCGGCGCGGCGCTGCCGATGACCGCGGGGTCGGCGGCGCAGGTCCTGCTGGCCTGGGAGGAGCCCGACCGCCTGCACCGGGGACTGCGCGGCGCCAAGTTCGAGGCCGCCACGCTGGCCGCGGTGCGCCGCCGCGGCTGGGCGCAGAGCGTGGGCGAGCGCGAGCAGGGCGTCGGCTCCGTCTCCGCCCCCGTCCGCGGCGCCGCCGGACGGGTCATCGCGGCCGTCTCGGTATCCGGACCGCTGGAACGCCTCACCCGCTCCCCCGGCCGCCTGCACGCCGGCCCCGTCATGGCCGCCGCCGAGAAGATCTCCGCGTCGATGCGCCGCACGCCTTCGTAGGACGCGGGCCTCACAGGACGCGGCTCATAGGATGCGGCGCGGTCCTGCCCTACCATCCGGGTTGGGGAGGGCGCATGACCGATCACGAGGCCGAGCTGCGGCGACGCCTGGAACGGCTGTCCCTGAAGGAGAAGGTCGGGCTGCTGACCGGGGCGGGCTTCTGGACGCTGCGCCCGGCCGAGAAGATCGGCCTGGCCCCGCTCGTGCTGTCGGACGGCCCCAGCGGCGTGCGCGGCACCACCTGGGACGAGCGCGACCACAGCCTGCTGTTCCCCTGCCCCACCGCGCTCGCCGCCACCTGGGACCCGGACGCCGCCTTCGAGGCGGGACGGCTGAACGGCGCGCAGGCCCGCGACAAGGGCGTCCACGTCCAGCTCGCCCCGACGGTCAACCTGCACCGCACCCCGCTGGGCGGCCGCCACTTCGAGAACTACTCCGAGGACCCGCTGCTCACCTCACGGATCGCGGCCGGGTTCGTGCGGGGCGTGCAGTCCGCCGGGGTGGCGGCGACGGTCAAGCACTTCGTCGGCAACGACTCCGAGACGGCGCGGATGTCCTACGACGCGCTCATCGACGACCGCACCCTCCGTGAGCTGTACCTGCGCCCGTTCGAGGAGACGGTCCGCCACGCCGGGGCCTGGGCGGTGATGGCCGCCTACAACCAGGTCAACGGCGTCACGATGACCGAGCACCGGGAGCTGATCACCGGCCTGCTGAAGGGCGAGTGGGGGTTCGACGGCGTGGTCGTCTCGGACTGGACGGCGCTGCGTTCCACCGTGCCCGCCGCCGAGGCCGGGATGGACCTGGAGATGCCGGGGCTCCCCACGTCCCCCTGGCGGGACAACCTGGTGCGGGCCGTCCGCGAAGGCGAGGTCGCCGAGGAGCTGATCGACGACAAGGTGCTGCGCCTGCTGCGGCTCGCCGCCCGCGTCGGCGCGCTGGACGGGCTGCCGGGCCCGCCGCCGGTCACCACGCCGCCCGACGCGCGGCGCCGGCTCCGCGACCTGGCGTCCCTGGGCATGGTCCTGCTGCGCAACGACGGCACGCTGCCACTGCGCGCCGACACCAGAGTCGCGCTGATCGGCCCGAACGCGGTGCGGTTCGCCGCGCAGGGCGGCGGCAGCGCGCACGTCGAGCCCGCGCACGTGGTGACGCCGGCGGAAGGGCTGCGGCGCGCCCTGGGCGGGGACGCGCAGATCACCGTCCACGCGGGCGTCCACCCGCACGGGCGGCTGGCACCGCCGCCGCTCGCGCTCATGACCGACCCCGAGACCGGCGAGCCGGGCGCGCGGGCCGACTACCTGGACGCCGACGGCGGCCTGCTGCTGTCGGAGCACCGCCGCGCCGCCACGCTGCGTTTCCTCGGCGAAGGCGCCCCCATGGCGACCCGGCAGATCGTGCTGCGCACCCGGTTCACGCCCGACCGCGACGGCGTCCACTCCTTCGCCGCCACCGGCATCGGCGACTTCGAGTTCCGCGTCGGGACGGACGTGACGTCGCTCACCCTCGTCCCCGAGGGCGAGGACGCCGTCGAGTCCCTCATGAAGCCGCCCGAGCACCGGGTGACCGCCGAGCTGCCCGCCGGGACGCCCGTCCCCGTCGAGCTGCGGCACACCTTCGCGTACCCGCCGCTCGTCCTGACGTTCGGCATCGGCTACCGGGAGCCCCACCTGAGCGAGGACGCCGAGCTGGCCGCCGCCGTCGAGGCCGCCCGCTTCGCCGGCGCCGCCATCGTGGTCGTCGGGACGAACGACGAGGTCGAGAGCGAGGGCTACGACCGTACGACCCTGGCCCTGCCCGGCCGCCAGGACGAGCTGGTCGCGGCCGTCGCCGCCGTCAACCCCCGTACCGTGGTGGTGGTCAACGCGGGCGCGCCCGTCCTGATGCCGTGGCGGAACGAGGTCGCCGCCATCCTCTGGTCCTGGCTGCCGGGGCAGGAGGGCGGCGACGCCATCGCCGGCGTGCTCACGGGGCTGGCCGAGCCGGGCGGGCGGCTCCCCACCACCTTCCCGGTCACGGAGACGGGCGTCCTGTCCCCGGTGCCGGGGCCCGACGGCACCCTTGAGTACGCCGAGGGCACCGCGATCGGCTACCGGTACTACGCCCCGGAGGACGTGGCGTACCCGTTCGGCCACGGCCTCGGCTACACCACCTGGGAGTACGAGTCGGTGACCGCGTCCGGGCCGGGCGGCACGGCCGAGGTCACCGTGCGCAACACCGGCGACCGGGCGGGCCGCGAGGTCGTCCAGTGCTACGCCTCGGCGCCGTCCCTCCCCCTCCGCCTGGCGGGCTTCGCCGTCGCGGACGCGGCACCGGGCGAGACGGTCACCGTGACGGTGCCCCTGGACGAGCGCCTGACCGGCCCGTACCGGCTGCACGCCGGTCGCTCCATCGCCGACCTGCGGCTCGCCACGGAGATCCGCCAGGGCACGCGCGGCCTTCTCCGCCGGAGGGCACCGGGTGAAAGATCGCTACGATGACGTGCATGGACCGCTGGACCGATCGGCTGCTCGCCGAGGGAAGCGATCCCGATCCCCGCTTCACCCTCGCCAACGAGCGCACCTTCCTGGCCTGGATCCGCACCGCCCTGGCCGTGATCGCGGGCGGCGTGGGCGTGGCCCTGACCGGCGACACGCTCACGGCGCCCCTCCGGCACGGCCTGTCGATCGCCTTCTCCCTCACCGGGGCGCTCATCGCCGGCCTGGCGTTCCGCCGCTGGCTCCGCACCGAGCGCGCCCTGCGCCGCTCCGAGACCCTGCCTCCCCCGGCACTGGCGCCGATCATGTCCTACGGCCTGGCCCTGGCCGCGACGGTCCTGCTCGTCGCCCTCCTCGTGACCCGATGAGCGTGCTGCGGGACCGCGGAGCCCAGCCCGAACGCACCGCCCTCGCCTGGTATCGCACCACCCTCGCCTTGGCCGCCGCGGGCCTGCTCTGCGTACGCCTGGCCCCGTCCACGCCCGGCGCCGTCCTCGCCGCCGCCGCGGTCTGCGGCGCGGTCTCCCTCCAGCTTCGCCGCGCCCTCAAGCGCCACCCGCGCCGCACACCCCACCACCTGGCCGATCCGGTGTCCGTGCTGCTCGCGACCGCCGTCACCATGCTGTTCGCCGCCATGGGGCTGCTCTTCGCGCTCGGCGCCTGACGGCTACCCTCGGTCAGGTGCCGTTCATCAGCCTGACCACCGACTTCGGCCACGCCTACACCGCGACCTGCGCGGGCGTCATCTACACGATCACGCCGGGCGCGACCGTGCTCACGCTCTCCGACGAGGTCCCCGCGTACGGGATCGTCGAGGGCGCGATGCTCCTCCGGCACGCGCTTCCGTACCTGCCCGAGGGCGTCCACGTGGGCATCGTCGACCCGGGCGTGGGCACGGCCCGCCGTCCGATCGCGATGGTCACCGGACGCGGGGACGTGCTGGTCGGCCCCGACAACGGGCTGCTGGTCCCGGCCGCCGAGAAGCTGGGCGGGCCGGTGCGGGCACACGCCATCGAGAACCCCTCCTACCGGCTGCCGGGCGTGTCGGCGTCCTTCCACGGCCGCGACGTCTTCGCCCCAGCGGCCGCGCACATCGCCAAGGGCACGGACCTCGCCGACCTGGGCCCCGAGATCACCGACCCGCTGCCGCTGGACCTGCCCGAGCCCGCGATCGGCAACGGGGAACTGCGAGCCCCGATCCTCTACGTCGACCGCTTCGGGAGCCTCATCCTCAACGCCACCACCGCCGACCTTGAGGCCGCCCTCGGCCCGACGCCCCACGGCACACAACTGTCCGTCGACGGGGCACCCGTCCCGTACGCGGCGACCTACGGAATGGTGCCGAAGAACCATCCGCTGGTCTGGGAGGACTCGTCCGGGCTGCTGGGCGTCGCGGTGAACCAGGGTTCGGCCGCCAAGCGTTTCGGGCTGGGCGGCGGGGATGTCGTGACCCTGCGCAGGGCACAATGAGCGGCGTGCCCGATCTCGATGTGGTCGCCTGGGTGCATGCCGCCCAGGGCAAGATGCTGGCGGTGCGCGCTCGCGGCCGCGACCTGCTCTACCTTCCGGGCGGCAAGCGCGAACCCGGCGAGGACGACTGGACGGCCCTCTCCCGCGAGGTGCGCGAGGAGCTGTCGGTGACGCTGGTCCGTCCCACCTTCCGCGAGCTGGGCGTCGTCTACACCACCGCCCACGACCAGCCGGCCGACACCAAGGTCAGGATGGCGTGCTTCACCGCCGCCTACCGGGGCGAGATCACGGCCACCGCGGAGGTCGACGAGTATCTCTACGTGTCACCGTCGGAGCGGGACCTTCTGGCACCCGCCGCCCAGGCCGCCCTGGACCTCGCCATCGAACGGGGACTGCTCGGCTGAAGGAAGCCGACGCGCTTGGGTACCCCCGAGCGGATTCGAACCGCCGTTACCGCCTTGAGAGGGCGGCGTCCTAGGCCACTAGACGACGGGGGCCAGAACAACGACCACAGCCATGATGCCCGGAAGAGCACCACCCGAACAACCCGATTCCGTCCAACGGCGATCTTGCGACGTGAGGGCGGAGCCCGAACATCCGGGGGGTTCCCAAAGACATCACCTGGGCCGACACCAAGGTCACCGGTGCGCCGCCCGAAGGCGGCGAGCGCGACGACCTGGGTCGTACCCCCGAGCGGATTCGAACCGCCGTTACCGCCTTGAGAGGGCGGCGTCCTAGGCCACTAGACGACGGGGGCCGGAACTAACCATTGCCAGCGGCCGGCGATGCAACGAACAGCCTGGACCGAAGACGCTGGGGTACCAGGACTCGAACCTAGACTAACTGAACCAGAATCCGAACTGGCGTCCAGCGGGCTCTACTCTAGCGGGTGATCGTGACCGCACCAAACCGCTTCCGACCAGCGTCACCCGGCGGGAAGCGGTTCAGCGCGGTGTCCGGCCATGTCCGGTGGTCAACGGGCGTCACCGCGCCACCGTTCCCCATCCGTTCCCAGTGGGACCGCGCTACCCACCCTTTAGCGCTTCGGCGATCCGCCGGCGGGCGGCGGCATCTTGCCCAACCATGCACTTGGCGTACGTCTTGAGCAGCACGTCTACGCTGTTGCCTGCCCACTCGGCCACCTGCTTGGGCGGGATGCCCGCGTTGAGCCACGTCGACAGGCACGTGTGCCGCAGGTCGTAGGGCCGCTTCATGAGCGGTGAGTCCTGCTCTTTGGCCGTGAGCACCTTCTCCCGGGCACGGCCGAACACCTTGCGGATGGTCTCGCCGGGGACGACATCGGCCCGGACCCCACGGAACAGCCGGCCCTCCTTGCCCGTCCCGAACTCCTCCAGGTGGCGACGGAACAGCCGGACCTGGACCGGCGGCACGGGGATGGGACCGCGGGTCTCCCCCTCGGCGCGGTGCTTGGGCATCTCGCGGCTATCCCGCCGTTCGCCGCTGTCCGTCCAATCACGCGCCACCTCCGGCGCGACGGGGCCAACGTACAGCTCTCCCCAGTCCTCTTCTTCCGAGGGGTCCTCGTACGTCCCCGTGGCCGGATTCAGGACGCGCGTCGGCAGGATGAGATTGTGCTCCGCAATCTCCACCGCTTCCTCGGGGCGCAGACCGCAGTAGAGCATTGCCCCGAACAGCGCCACGAGTCGCCGACCGCTCGGGTCCTGCTTTTCGACGGCGGCCAGGAACGCGCGTCCTTGCGCCGGGTTGATGACCGAACGGCGGTCCACTTCGCTCGATGCTCTGACGGTAATCCACTTCCGGCCTGTCAACGGGTTCGCCAGCAGCGCTTTACGCAGAACCGCGTATTCGAGCGCGTTATGCAGGATGCCGCGATACTTCTTCACTGTCACGGCTGCCATCCGCTTGCCATCCTGCCGTGTGGTGATGGCGTCTAGAACGGACTCCAGTACCTCGGGGTCGGCCAGGACATCAACGTTGGGCAAGTTCTGAGAAACCCACTTGAGAACGGAAATGACGTGTTCCGGTGCGTGCGGGCGCTGTTTCGTGTTGTACGCCCATCTGCTGAGCGCGTGACGTATCGCCTTGTCGTCCGGGCGCCCGCGGTCGGCCTTGAGCAGAGCCACCGTCGCCAGCATGAGCACACGGGCGATGTCCGCACGATGCTTGGCGGAAGCGTCCTTCCACTTCCTGTCCGCGAACGCACAGGCGAACTCGTACCAACTCATGCGGTTCGTTGCCCGCTGCCAGGAGACAGGGCGGCCGGTGCTGAGGCTAAAAGCCTCCCCTTTACGTGCAGCCGACACTAGGTCAGACCGGAAGCTATCCGCTTGAGCGGACTTCTTGAAAGGCTCGCGAAAGGTTTGCGTTCCCACCTTCCAGCCGACGCGATACGAGGTGACCTTACCGGCGGCGTTCTTACGCGCCTCTATGGCGTAAACGCTGACGTTGTAACTCGTGTCGGCCATCAGGCGTCCACCTTGCGCTCTTCCCACCAGCGGTCAAGGTCGTCCCGGCTGACGCGCAGCTCGCCGTTGCCGATTTTGTAGCAGGGCGGCGCGATGCCCTTAGCCCGCCACTCGTAGAACGTCGATCGTGAGATCTTAATCTCTGCGCATACCTCGGCCAGTGTGAGTTTCTCGTTGGAACGAATTACCGTCTTCTTCACGGGCGTCCTCGCTTCTGAGGAGGCGGTCGGAGTTGCTGCGGGGTTGCCGTCGCCGACGGCGTGCTTGGTGGCGTGTGCGCCGGTGCGGGTCGAGTCGGGCCAGGGGTAGCCGTCCCAGCCGTCCCAGGGTCGTTTTCGCTGGTCATCCCTGGGACGGCTTTTCGGGTGGGACGGCTTGAGCCGTCCCAGGGACGTCCGGTGGGACGGCTCAAGCCGTCCCAGGGGGTGAAGCCGTCCCGGGGCTGACCTGGGGCGGGACGGCTGGGACGGGTGGGACGGCTACCCCTGGGAGGGTGAGCACGGTGGCCGGTGCGGCGTTGTCGTCTGTGGGGTCGTCGGCGGGGCAGTAGCGCGCCCATGCGTCGAGGAAGTCGGCGCGCTGGTAGCCCTTGGCCTGGCCTCCACCGGGGAAGCGGATGTTGGCGGATCGGATGTCGTATTCGCGCAACAGCGCGCCGAGCCGCATGGCGGTCAGCCCGGTAGGCCCGTAGTCGGCCCATGGCGCTTCCGGGTCGGCCTTGAGCCGCTCCAGAAGCACCGATGTGGGAAGGGCGTTGTCGGCGCCGAACGCGGCGCGGCAGTCGGCCAGCAGGCGGAGCCGGGGTGAGGGTTGGCCGTTGTCGTCGGCCTCGGCGGTGAGGGCCAGGACGGCGGCCCTGGCGCGTTCGGGCCAGCGCCCGCCGGCGAGGTCGGCAACAGCCACGAGGGGTTCCCACGTGTCGGCGGCGCGGTCTTCGACCGGCATGGGAGGTTCGGCGACCTCCAGGGCAGCCAGGTTGCCGCGGAGCCAGCGGTTAAGCTCGTCGGCCAGGTTGCGCAGCGGTGGGCGGTCGCGGCGGTGCCGGAAGGGGGCGACGGCCTCGCCGGGGGCGCGGCGGCGCATGCGGATGACGACGGCGCGGTCTTCGATGGTGTCGGGCATGGCGCCGATGCCGGCGAGCGCGGCCATGGCGAAGGTGGGGATGGACTCCACCCGGTTGCGGTTGGCGTCGTAGCGCTTGGCCGGGCGGTTGCGCTGGTGTCCGGCGTTGAGCAGCCCGCGCAGATCCTCGTTGCCCTCGGCCTTGGCGCCAAAGATGGTGTCGGCCTCATCTACCAGCAGGGTGGGCGGGTCATCGGTGATGGACCGGTAGACCGCGGCCGGACTGCTGTTGACCGTGATGAACGGCTCGTGACACGTGGCCTCCACCATGTCCAGAAGGCGGGACTTGCCGCACCGCTTCTCCGGTGCCCGGATCACCAGCCGCGGGGCGTGCGGCCAGGCCGGTTGTGCGTGCGTGGCGGCGATCCACAGCGTGACCGCATCGGCGGCATAGCTGCTGGGCAGGATCACGTACCGGGTGAGGGCGTCGCGGAGCTTGTCCAGCAGGGCGGCACCGTCGATCGGCTGCCGGTCGGCGGGGTGAGTGTGGGTCATGCTGCGTTCCCCCTGGTGATGGTGCGCGGGGTGCGGGTGCCGGCGGCGAGCGCGGACCGGATGGTGGCGCGTGCGTCGGCGGGTGTGAAGGCGTTGGGGCCGGTGCAGAAGTGGACGGCGGCGGCGTTCCATAGCGCGTCGTTGGCGGCCTCTTCGGGGAGCACGCCGGCGCCGACCAGGCGGCCGAGGTTGTAGGCGGCTTTGTTGAGGGCGTGGTTGCGGCCACCGGTCACGGCGCCGGTCACCCGTGCCACCTCCCCCTTGAGTGCCGCTTGGACGTAGGCGGGCAGGTCGGCCACCTGCGCGCGGCCGGTGGGGGCACTCAAGGGAGGGGGTGACGGGGTGCGTGCGGTGGTCAGCAGGTCGGCCAGCCAGGGCGGTAGCGGCGCCGGCGGCCGGTCGTTGACGACCTGGTAGGCGCCGGTGCCGTCGGGCAGGTTCACCACGCTTCCGGGTGCCACGACGTAGCCGCCGGCGGCGCGGGTGTCGATCAGCCAGCCCAGGCCGGTGCGGTGCCGTCCGGTGGTGTTGCGCAGCTCGGCGCCGGGCGGTGCGGTGAAGTACAGGTGGGTGCCTCCCGTGGCCGTTCGAACGGTGAAGGTGTCGGCGGGGTAGGGCTGGCCGTGCCGGTCGGCGAGCGCGGCGAGCACCTGGGCGCCGTCGGCGGCGCCGGCCCATTCGGGCGGCGGGCTCTGGCCGGGTTTGGGCCGGTCGAGGTCGATCACGACCAGCCCGGAGGGGCCGCACGCGATCCCGACGTTGAGGGAGGGTCGGTGCTGCCAGCACCGTTGGATGCGGGCGCGGTCGGCGGTGGCGCGGCCCTCCCAGTCGGCCACCGCCGGCGGCTTCTTGACCCGGGGGCGGATGGGGAAGACGCGCCATCCCCGCTCGGCGCACGCCAGCGCGGCGGCCAACAGGCCCCCATCACGGTCCTGCGCGGGCGCGGCGCGGTCATCGACGAGTTGCGCCGTCTGGGCGTCGGCACCTGGCCGGGTGCCCGACGCTGCGCGCGCGGCGGCCTCGGCGCACGTCTTGTGGGAGGGTCGGCCGGACTCGTCGAGGCAGAACGCGCCGCGCCCGCAGTGCACGCAGGGCAGGCGGTGCCCTCCGCCGAAGTGCTGCGCATCACGCCAGTCCAGACCACTGGCGGGCGTGGGGGTGGTCATGTGGGCTTCCTCAGTCCTCGGAAGGGACGGACGACAACCGAACCGTCCGCGCGGCGCATGGCGACGTTGCGGGGCGCGGTGCGGGGCGCGGTGCCGGACGAGCCGTGCCAGTGCAGCCAGGGCGGGCAGGCCGATGCCGGGTCGGTCTTGGACGGGGGCCGCCAGCGGGCCAGGACGGTGACCGGGCGGCCGGCTTCCAGGTAGGTCGTCCTCACGCGACCCCCTCGGGTTTCGCCGTGGTGGAACACGACGCGTCGTACGCGGCCTCAGACGACGCGTCGTCTCCATCTGGGAGCGACGGGTCGGGGCGGCCGGTGAAGATGGCCCAGGCGCGGGTCACGGCGCCCGAGCCGGGGAACAGGTCGTCCAGGGTGTCGCCGGGGGCGGCGCCCAGCAGGTCGAAGACCCAGCGGCAGAACGCGGCGGGTTTGGCGCCGATCACCCTGCCCGGCAGGGTCGTCATCGGCGCGACGCCGTGCACGAGGGAGTCCACCCGGCGTGTCGCGTCCGCCGGTGGACGCGACACATCCGATGGGCGGCCACCTGAGTAGATGACCGGTTCCCAGGCGTTGAGCGGCCATCGGCTGGCGGTGGGTCGCTCGCCTTTGTGCCAGGCGGCCACGCGGACCCCGGGCGGGCACAGCGCCAGCACAGCGGGCAGTGCGGCGGCCGAGGTCGACAACGCCCACCCGTCGTAGGTGGTCAACCGGGCGATGAGCGTGGCGTGGTCGACTTCCCCGGCGTAGTCGCGGTGGCCGCGGTACAGCCGGGCGTTGCCCGGGTAGGGCGGGTCGGCGTAGGCCAGCCGTAGCGGGCGGCCGCCCGCGACGGCTCCCCCCTCGTGAGTGCCGATGGTGCGGGTGAAGCGGTGCCGGGCTTGGCGGCATCGGGTCGAGCAGCACACCGCGTCCCGCCGCATGGTCACTGGGATCGGTCCCTGGCACCAGGCGCACACCCGTCGCGTCCCGCCGGTGGCAGCCGACGCGTCGCGCCCTGCGGGTGACGCATCCAGTCCCCTCATGCGGCGGCCCTGCGGGCGGCGGCCAGGTCGGCCAGCAGCGGGGCCAGGGCGGCGGCGCCGTGCCGGGGTATGACGCCGTTGCCGATCAGGCGTAGTTGCTGGTTGCGGGACAGGCCGGTCATGCCGCACCCTCACCAGGCAGGATGATCAGACCCTCGGGGGTGAGGGTGAACTCGTGCCCGTCCGGGCAGATCCGCAGGTCCCCGCCCTCGTCCGGGTCGAGCGCGGCCCATACGGTGCCGGGGCGGTCGCAGGTGGGGCAGTCGGGGCCGTCCAGGACGGACCACAGCGTGGTGCGGATGGTCCAGTCGGCGGGGCAGGCGTGGCAGTGCCACACGCTGACCTCGGTGCCGTCCAAGGAGGTGGCCGAGCCGATCCATTCCACGTCGGTGGGTCGGTCGCAGCGCGGGCAGTCCGGGCCGGTCAGCAGGGGCCATTGCTCGGCGGGCGGGACAGGTGGCCGGTTGTGAGTCATGATGGTGGGTGCCTCTTTCCAGGGCTCGGCGGTGGCTTGCGGGTCTCCGTTGGGGTCCGTGATCGGTTTGGGGTAGGGCGGTCCGGCGGCGCGCTTGGTGGCTGTGCGTCGGACCGCCCGTTGCGCTCAGCCGCCGCGCAGTCGGCGAGGCGAACGGTTCATCGCGCTCCCCCTAGGGGTGCGGGTCGGGCAGGGGTGCCACCCGGCGTGGCGGCCTGGCGGGGGTTTGGGGGTTGGGTTACTGGTGAGCGGGGGTGCCACCTCGGCGTGCCACCCGGGGGTGCCAGGGCGTGCCACCCGGGGGTGCCAGGGCGTGCCACCCGGGGGTGCCAGGGCGTGCCACCCGGGGGTGCCACCTGCGTGTGCCACCTGTGCCAGCATGATCAACATGTGTGTGCGCGCAGCCCACGCGCAGCCGTGCGCGCGCACACGCGCGGGCGCTCAGGCGGCTTTCGGTCGGGAGATCAGCAGGTGTCGTTGGGTCGTGTCGTCGTAGGCCAAGACGCCCTCTTCCCGGAGTTGGCCGATCTGTTTGCGGGCCCAGGAGCGGGACAGGCCGGCGGCGGTCCACAGGTCTGACAGGTCGGCGGTGGTGAAGTCTTGGCGTCCTTCGTCGAGCCACTCGGCCAGTCGCTCGCGTAGCGTCTGGCGTGCCTCAGCGGCGGTCATGGTGGGGTCGGGAGGGGTGAACTCCCATTCTTGGTCGTCCGGGTCGTCTTCGATCGGGTCATCGATGTCGGCGGTCAGGGATGGGTCCGGGTCGGGCGTGCTCAGGTCGTCCTCCGGGCTCCACTCCTCGCTGTCCTGGTCCTCGGCAGAGGAGCTGCCGGGGGCGTCGTGGACGGCGGTCAGGGCGGGGGTGGTGTTGCGTGCGATGGCGGCGGTGAACTCGTCCACCGTCTTGGCTTCGGCGGGCCAGGCGGCAGCGTGCGCGGCGATCGCGGCGGTGTCGGGCTTGCCGTGCTCGTCGAGCCAGGCGAAGGTGCGCAGCGGCATCGCGATGCGGGCCGGGTCGATGCCTGGGGCGTCCAGGTAGGCCATGCCGGGCTGGTTGGACCCCCACAGCTCTGGGCGCGCTCCAGCGTCCTCCTGAGCCTCTGACAGCCCGAATGCGGCGTCGTGGGAGTTGGCGACCCCGAAGCACATGTTGGCCAGCTGGCCGCGGGCGATGGTGGGCATCTGCGTCCAGTCGCTGCGCTGCAACGACATGACCACGCTGCCGCCGGCCGAGCGGATGGCCTTGAGCAGCTTGAGCAACGTTTCCATGCCCGCATCGCCCAGGGCCTCGCCGATGTCGGGGAACTCCTCCAGGTGCAGGACCCAGTAGGTCAGGCCGCATCCGGGCTCCCAGTTGACGTAGCCGCGGGCCGACAGCCAGTCGGTTCGGGGCTTGAGCTGGGCGTGGATGTCGTTGATCAGGGATCGGACGCCTTGCTTGGTGGTCTCGAAGCGGTGCAACGCGGGGCGCAGCGGGCCGAGCGCCTGCTCTCCCTTGGTGATGTCGGCGGCGAACACCGCCACATCGGTGCGGGTCACGATCTCGGCCAGCATGTTCCAGGTGGCGCCGATGGACTTGCCCGCGCCGGTCTTGCCCATGTCCTGGCGGTGATGTCCGACGATGACGTACTCGACATCGTCACCGTCCTGCCAGACGCCGGGCCGCAGCGGTTCGGCGATCGAGCCGCCGGGCCGGGACGGGCCGGGCCAGGGGATCGGCTCGCGCATGATGCGCGGGTCCGACAGCGTGGCCTTGGCGCGGTCGGCGCGGTCGGTGTCGGGGGACACGGTGAGGGTGCCGGGCGGCAGGCCCATGGCGCCCTCGATGTGCTCGGTCTTCTTCTGCACGTCCGCGACGGTCTTTTGACCGGCGGGCAGCGCCATGGCGGCCTCGATCTTGCGTTCACCGGCCTTGATCGTGGCCATCCGGGCGCCGTCCAGACCGGCCTTGCCCTTGCCCTGGTCGAACAGGAACGCCAGCGGGTCAACCACCCCGGAGACACCGTGCTTGCTGCGGATGACGGTGCGGATGTTCCAGCCCGCGCAGGTCACCACGCCACCGGCCAGCAGGAACCAGCCGATCACCGGCTGGCCGATGCCCGCCACCGAGCACGAGGTGACCCACATGCCGGTGGCGAAGGTGGTGACGGTCGCCGATCCGCGGCCCAGGATGCCGCGGGTGTGGGAGACCAGCCATGTCACCCCGGACAGCACCCCGGTGCCCAGCGTCAGTCCGATCGCCGACCACGCGGCGGTCTGCCCACCGGCCTGGCCCCACAGAGTGTGCGCGGTGTGACCCATCCCGGCGACGATGGGCCAGATCAGCCACGGCGGCGCCAGCGTGGCCAGCTTGGACGCCTGAGCGGCTTTGACCCGCTCCCAGGAGGATTCCTCCACGGTCGCGACCTGCGTGTTCCTAGCAGCCATGATGCTCCCCTGCTACTCGTCCTTGAAGTCGAACTTGGGCTTCTTCGGCTTGGGGGGGTTGAGCACGTCGGCGAACTCCTTGCGGAACTGGGAGTGGAACTTCACCGACTCCACCGCCGCGCCCTTGGCGTGCTCAGAGGCGCGCCGTAGCCGGTTGCGCACCCGGCGGGCGCGCAACTTGACATCCACCCCCAACAGCAGCGGGTTGCCCTTCTGCGAGGCGATCAGCGCGCCGTACACCTCGTCGGCGGCCATGTCGAACTCGGTCGCCAGGTCCCGGCAGATGCCCCGGGACGCCTGCGAGTACTGCGTGATCGACTTGGCGCCGGTGAACGGGATGTTCGACAGCTCCGGGATGCGTTTGCGTGCGCTCACCTGCACACCTCCATGTCGAAAGGGTCATGACCAGCCGAACCTTCACCGGGCTGAGGGTCGGGATCGTCCAGGACTTCGGCGTCTATCGCGCCCACGCGGCCGGCGCGGTACTCATCGGCGATCGCGTGCCCGATCCGCGTCCACAGGTCGGGCGGGACCGCCAGCGCCGCGCCCAGCAGCGCCGCAACCGCGCGGGCCAGCAGGCAGCCCACCGCCAGCAGGCCACGCAGCACCCCCAGCGCCCACGCGCCGGGGCCGCGCCCGCTACGGTCGCCGACCGGCGGGCGGGACGTCGCCAGGGCCATCACCGGCTCCGCCAGGTGATCCGCAGCCGCGGCCGGGGCAGGTACCGCATCCGGGCCAACACCCCCAGAGCGAACCCGAACACCACCAGCCCGAAGGCCGCGGCCGGCCTCGGGGCCACCCCCAGCAGGTGCAGCAACACCAGGTACACCGACCCACCGGCGATCCCCGCCAGCATGAACCGGTCAATGAACGCCAGCCGGAACCGTCCCCGCCGGGTACGGCGCGCCGGGCGGCGGGACGGGCGAATACGGGATGCGCGGCGGGTACGGGACGGGGCACTCATGAACGGGCCTCCCTCACGGCAGGGACAGACGAAGCAGGTACACGGGCGGAAACTTCGGCCGACAGGTACGCCTGGATGTCGGCGGCCTTGGCCTGGCCACAGCGCAGCGCGGCCTTGATACGGCGGATCGAGGGCACCTCACCGGCGGACATCTCGGTGGCGAACACCTCGGCAGCGCGTACCCGAAGCGGCTCACCATCCAGGTGAGGTCGCTGGCGCGGCCGGTCAGGTACGGGTACACGGTCGGGTACAGGGTTCTCAGCGGCAGGTACGCGCGCCGGGGCAGGCACACGCGGCGCCGCCGCTTCGGCGGGCTCGCGGGTACGGCTCGGCGACGGGGCCGCCTCATCGCCGGGACCGTTGAGGGTGGGGGCGGGCTCCCCGTTGGCCAGCAGCCACGGGGTGGCACGCGAAACACCGTCTTCCACCACGCTGATCAAAAAGGCGGTGCTCGCTGCGCCGACCGGTCCCAGGGTGTGTCCTGCCAGGGTCGCCAGCCCTGCGCCGTCAAGATGCTCGGGCCAGTGGCCGGCCATGTTCAGCAGGACGCTGGTCAGCAGCGCACCCGATTCGATCCAGGTGGCGCGCTCGTCCAGATCACCACCCGCACTGCGCAGCCGCGCCCGGATAAGGATCACTCCGGCCACCACGCCCAGCAGCGCGGGCTCAACCAGCCAGGCCAGCACCGCGGCGGGCGCGTCGGTGTCCAGGCCCAGCAGGGTCACCATGCCCGCCTGGACACCGGCCGCAGACCACGCACCGAACGCGGCCATCACCGGCAGCAGGACCGCCAGCGCCAGCGTCCGGGTGCGCTCCACCCGCAACGCGCGAGCCTCGGCCGACTGCGCCACCTGATGACGCACCCGAGCGCGTTCCCCGGCCAGCACCGAACGCTGACGCAGATCAGCCAGCCGCTGCCTGGACACCCGCTCGGCCTTGCGGGTACGCGCCTCCGCACGGACCCGAGCGCGGCCTTCCTTGCGCTCCACCCGCTCCCTCAGCGCGGCCACCTGCTCCGCGGGCGTCATCTGCCGACGGCGACGCCTGGACGACCGGACCTCGGGCTTGGGACGGCCCTGCGGACGGGAGGTGTCATGCTCTGCAAGCGCGGCCGGACCCGACGCGTCGTGCAGGGCCTCAGACGACGCATCGCCTCCAGCAGCTGGGGCCGACGCGTCGCGTGACTCCGGCAAAACGCGACGCTCGACCTCGGCCAGAGCCAGCGGAGTCAGCGGGACGGCGTTCATGCTGCGGCCTCCCATCCAGGGCAGTAAGGGCAGGACTCCCAGTGCGCGGGCAGCACGAACCCGGCATCGGTCCCGCACTCGGGGCAGGTGCGGCGCGCCTTGAGCGCCTTGGCCAGCGCCGCGCGCTGGGCATCGGTCGACGCGCGCTTGGGCAGCGCCAACCACGCGTCGTACAGGTAGGCCGCCCGCACACCCGACCGATGACGCGAGGGGTAGCGGCGCGAGTACCACAGCACCTGACCGGCGACCGGCTGACCGCCCGGACGCAAACCCTGAGCAGCCAACTGCCGCCGGGTCAGCAGGTGCGGCGGCGCCATCCGCCACGGCCACGTGGGCGACCCGTACCGGGCGCCGGCCGGATCGAAGAACCGGGCAGGGCTACGACGGCGGCCCATCACAGCACCTCCGCCACGATCAGATGCGGGGGCAGCGAACGGGTGCACTGGGAACAGCGGACGCCGCGCAGCGTCGCCAGCACTGGGGCCCGGCAGCATCGCGACAGCGGGCGCTGCTCTGGGGTGCTCGGGATCATCGCGTCCTCACTCCCCCAGCGCGGCCAGCACCGGCGCCAGTCGCTCGTCCAGCAGTCGGCCGAGCCGTTTCACGGCGGCCTTGGCGTCGGCCACGGTCAGCTCTGCGGGCGCATCAGCCAGGGTGTGCAGCTGCTCGGGCGGGATACTCCACAGCAGGTGCGTGGTGGTCAGCATCGCCGGGCGCTCGGCCAGAGCGGCATCCTCGGGCGGCTCGTAGCTGGTGCTCCACCGCGGCCGGGTCCACCCGTCGAACCCGCGCACCTCGACCAGCGCCTGGGGGCACGGAACGGCCATCTGCACCCGGGCGATCAACGAACGGCCGTCGTAGCCGCTGACGGCGAAGGTCACCGACTGCACCCGCTCGGACGTCCACGTGACATACGGCGGCGACATGATCGGGGACCGGGCCACCTCCCACGCGGCACGCGCGAATTCGGCCGGATCACCGGTGATCGGGTCGTCCTCCCAGCAACGGAACTCGGAGTGGTGCAACCGCAGGTAGGCGCCGTACCGGGACACGCCATCGGACGCCAGGTCACGATCGGTGGCGTCATCGAAGATGAACAACACAAGGGCCTCTCACAGGGTCTCGGGGATCCGGCAAGGTCTGGCGCCGGCTACTTGCCGCCGGACTTGCCGGACTGCTGCTTGTCGTAGGCGTCCCGCACAGACTTGGGCTCGCCGTTCGGCCAGTCAGAGGACTTGCCCTTGGTCGGGTCATCGGCCATCGTTGGAGGTTCCTTCCTTTGAGAGGGACCCCGGGACGTCGATCTGTGGTAGGTGAGGCGTCCCGGGGCATCGGACAATCAGCGCGGCATCACGCCCGCTTCCGGCCGCCGCACCGCACGGCGCAGCCCGGCCAGCTCACGCGGCAGCAGACCGGCCCACACCCCATGCGCCGGGCGCGCCCGCACCGCGTAGTCCAGGCACAGGTCCCACACCGGGCACGAGCGGCACACCTCACGCGCCGCGTCCAACCGCGCCAGCCGCTCTGCGGGCGGCTCGACCTCGAAGCTGTCCGGGCCGGTGTGCAAGTCCGGGTCATGCCGGCACTCCGCACGCTCGGCCACCTGCGACAGCAGGACGGTCAACGGCAGGTCCGAAGGGCGAGTGCCCATCGCGATCTCCTTGAGGTCCGTGATCGGTTGGAAGCCCGGCACCGGCGGCGCGCTTGGCGGCTTGTGCGCCGGTGCCGGACGAGAGCGAGACGGCAACATCGCAGGTCAGCCACCCAGCGAGTTGGAGAACGTGATGATCGCGCCAACGATCTTGTTGACCAGCTCAGCGGCCGACTGCGGGTTGTTGACCGCGTAAATCGCGATCGCGACAACCGCGAGGTACTGCGGAATCTTGCTCGTACGCTCGGGGAACATGTCTGCTACCTCCGATCGACCGTCTTAGTACGGTCGCTCTGTATTGGAACAGTAGGGACGAGTGGAGGGGCTGTCAAGCCTCCGTCTCAAGACGGTTCAGTTAGGGTGTGATCTGTGGCGAAGCGGGATGAGCAGTTGCCGAGTCGGCGCCTGGCTGCCCTGTTGCGGGCAGAGATCGAGCACGGGGACCGGTATCCGGCAGGAAGTCGGCTGCCCGGACTTCGCCAGCTTGCGGCCGATCACAGCGTTGCCCTGAATACCGCGGCCACCGCCGTTCAGCTGCTGGCGAAGGAAGGACTCGTCGAGGTCCGGAAGGCCAGCGGCGCCTATGTCCGGGATCCATCCGTGCGTAAAGCGAGCGAACGAGACCTTCGGGTCGAGCTGGTCAAGGTTCGCGAGAGGATCGACCAGGCACGATCTGAACTTGCCAGCGCCGAACAAGCTGTGCAGGACCTCCTTGACCGGCTTCCCCCGCAAGACGCCGCTCAATGAGTGAGTCCTTGCGCGGATCATCGACGGGGGTTCGCCTACCTCGTTAGCCTTGGGCACAGACCAGAGCTTCGCCGCTCTCCAGTGAGGTCGACAGGACGCACTGGGGGGCGCAGATGTGCACTCAGGGCAGGACATGGCTGCCAGGACCCCCAATGATCGTCTCGCCCGGCTGATGGCCGATGCTGGCTTCGACTCGCACAAGGCTTTCGCCCGGGCCGTCCTGGACGAGTCGCAACGGGCGGGCGAGCCTCTTCGACGGTGCGATCACACATACGTGGCTCGATGGCTGGATGGCATGAGTCCCCGCGGCAAAACCCCCATGTTCATTGCCGCGGCTCTGGGGCGAAGACTCGGCAGGCGCGTCGCTCTTTCAGAGATCGGAATGGCGACCGCAGGCGAAGCCCCACCGCTTACCCTCGGCCTGGAGTATCCCGAATCATTGAACGATGGCGCCGAGAACGTGGCGCGACTATGGCGCGCAGACTTGGACGATTCCTCACTTGTCCTGAGACCACAAGTCGATCCCAGTGCATGGGAGTCCGTCTCGCTACGGTGGCTGGTTAATCCAAGCGTCTCCGGAAATCTATCTACTCACGGGGCGAACATCGGCGAATCCGACGTCATGCGCTTCCGGACCACAGTTGGCCTGTTCTCCCAGTTGGACAACAGGTTTGGTGGCGGCCATGCCCGTCAGTCTCTCGTCCAGTACCTTGCGACCGATGGCGAGCGTCTTCTTAGGGGTCGTTATACGGACTCAGTAAGACGCAACGTCTTTTCATCAGTTGCTGAGGCAACGCTTCTTGCCGCATGGATGTCGTATGACAGCGGTCTCCATAGCTTGGCACAGCGATACTTCATTCAGGCGCTGGGCTTGGCCCAGGCTGGCGACGACCGCCTACTTGCAGCCAGCATCCTCGACGCGATGAGCCACCAGGCAACGTTCGTAGGACGCTTCCGAGACGCGGCAAATCTCGCACGCGCGGCCAAGGCCGGAACCCAGGGGATTGCCACACCAACCCTGTCCGCCCACTTCTCAGCCATGGAAGCGCGAGCCCTTGCGAGACTCGGCGACGCACGAGCTTGCGATCTCGCCTTGTCTGAGGCTGTCAAAGAATTCGAGCGGAGGAACCCCGAAGACGATCCCGAGTGGATCCGCTACTTCGATGATGCTGAACTTGCCGCGGAGTTCGGGCATTGCTTCCGCGACCTCGGCCGCCCGGTAGATGCATCCAGGTACGCGGACCAATGCCTTGGGACGATCGATGATGGGGTCTATCTGCGAAGCGACTTCTTCGCAACGATGGTGCTTGCCGATTCTCACCTCAACGCGGGCGAGCCGGAGCGCGCATGCATGGTGGCGCTCGAAGCGTTGAAGCTAGGTGAACAACTCAGGTCGGCCCGTTGCGTGAGTTACCTTCGGGAGTTCCGTGAACGCCTCCAGGCAATTGGCATGTCCCCTGCAATCGCATCCTTCAACGAGCAAGCCCGAGCGTCGCGTCTTTGGCGCATAGCCTCTTCGTCCGGCCAGCGGTGAAGTTCACCAAGGCTTCCAATCCTTGCGGCTCCCGCCATCTCGGAGAGTGCCGATGCGCTTCCAGACCTCCGATGCCACTTGAGCGTTCTCCCCTGCTTTCTGGGCCAGCCACGTCACCATAAGAAGTTCTCTGGTGTCTCGCATGACGGGATAACCCTCCCACGCCATCACGTCAAAGCCGTACTCCCGCGCGAATGTTGCATACTCCTGTTGCGTATGCCAGCCAAAATGCTCATAGTAGAGAGCAGTCAAAACCAGATCCCACTCCCGAGGTCCGATCGCAAACCCGTCCAGGTCCATCAGGGTTGGGATGCCGCCTCTATCACGCAGCACATTTCCCACGCTGGCATCACCATGGATCACGCCACGGGGCAGGACTGGCTTCAATTCTTTCCATTGAGCTTTCAACCTCGCGAGCCGCACCGTCAGAAAGTTCCGATCATCCTCAACCAGACGGGTAGCCGAACGGATGCGATCTTCTGCGCGGCTGAACGGGTCGAGGGCGGGAAGGTCGAGGCCAGACGGAGATTCGAGCAGGTGAAGCCTGCGAATTACGTGCGCGATTTCTGCGGTAGACGCCCAATCATCTCCATCATCGGATACCGCCGCCCAGAAGGTGACCGGCAGCCCTTCGACGATGACCGGCTGTTCGACGTCGAGGGCACGCACGGCCGGATAGTCGACCGACTCAAGCCAGCGCGCAACCTCGACGCCACGCCTTGCCTCAGGAAGGTCTTCCGGGCTCCGAGCGATCCGGACCACCACAGGCACCTGGAGGCGGTAGACCGCGTTCGACCCCAGACGCAGGAGCCACGCGCCATGTGGGTCCTGCCCTGCCGCTTCACAGGCCAGCCGAAGTATGCGGGCGGTGTTCTCTCGGGTGAAGGATTCCGTCTCGCCCTGCTTGGCGGCAGCTGGTCCGTGTCCCGTCATGCTTGGCACGCTACCCGCTGCGCCGGCGTCCGCTGGATCTGAGGTGGCCGGACCAAGTGTCCTCACCCCCACGCCTCGCCAGCACGGAGGTCGAGGGCGAGGTCTGCGCCAGCAACTCGGGTCAGGACTGACCAGAGGTTTCAGGCTCCTGTGGTGGGTCCACGTCAGGTGAACCGGGGACCCTGACCAAAGGATCCGCAGCGCTCCTCAACAAGGACGCTGCGAGGAGGAGGGGCGCTTGCTCGCTCTGGGGGCGGGAGGGCCTTCAGTCCCGATGGTTCCCCATGTGTTCCCAAGGAACCTCAGAGACGATGCAGGCGGGGCCTCTGTGAGGCTCCCGCCGCAGGTAGTTCGCTGGCTGGGGTACCAGGACTCGAACCTAGACTAACTGAACCAGAATCAGTCGTGCTGCCGATTACACCATACCCCAGTGCGGTAAACGGCCCCGTCGGGGCCGCTCGCGCCTCGAAGAGAATACAGGACCCCGGAGGCTTGGACCAAAACGATTGGCCCGGGCGCACGGGCGTTCAGCGCGTGAGACCGGGCGGGCCACCCAGCGGCACACCGCCAGGAATGCGGCTATTCGCGGGCGATGACCCGGTTGGTGAGCTCGCCGATGCCCTCGACGCTCACGGTGACCTCGTCCCCGATCTCCAGGGGGCCGACGCCCGCGGGCGTGCCGGTCAGGATGACGTCTCCGGGCAGCAGCGTCATCACCTGGCTGACGTACTCGACGAGGGCGGGCACGTCGTGCAGCAGCAGGGAGGTGCGGGCGTCCTGCTTGGTGACGCCGTTGACGGTGGTCGTGATGGCCAGGTCGGACGGGTCGACCTCGGTCTCGATCCAGGGCCCGATGGGGCAGAAGGTGTCGAAGCCCTTGGCCCGGGTCCACTGCCCATCCTTGCGTTGCAGGTCGCGGGCGGTGACGTCGTTGGCGCAGGTGTAGCCGAGGATGACCTCGCCGGCGCGGGCGGCGGGCACCTCCCGGCACAGCCGGCCGATGACCACGGCCAGCTCGCCCTCGTAGTCGACGCGCTCGCTGAGCCTGCCCGGGTACGCGATGGCCTCTCCGGGGCCGATCACCGCGGTGGACGGCTTGCCGAAGATCACCGGCTCGTCGGGCACCTCGCCGCCCATCTCGCGGGCGTGCTCGGCGTAGTTCCTGCCGATCGCGATCACCTTGCTGGGCAGGATGGGCGCCAGCAGCCGGACGTCGGCCATGGGGTAGCGCAGGCCGGTGAAGGTGAGCTCTCCGAAGGGGTGGGCCGCGATGGCGGCGACGGTGTTCTCCTCCACCACCCCGAAGGACACGCCTTCGTCGGTGGTGAACCTCGCGATACGCATGGCCACGAGGGTAGCGCCGGCGCGGACCGCGCCCGGCGGCAGGTGAGAACCGGCCGGTAGGCGCGGGCCGCCTTCAGGCCGCGGCCGAGCCCGTCAGGACCCGCAGGGCTCGCCGTTGAGCCGGCACTTCTCCGGCTGGACCGGTGAGCCCTCCGCGCCGTACTGGATCTCCCAGGTGGCGCCCGGCTGGATGGCCGGGGCGTTCTCCAGGTTGCTGATCTCCACCTTCTCGCCCTTGCGGACCAGCCGGCCGCCCCAGATGTTCTTCACGTTGGCGTCGGGCACGGTGAAGGTGATCCGCCAGGCGCGCATCGGCTCGCGGCTCCGGTTGGTGATGACCAGCTTGCCCTCGAAGTAGCCGGGGTCCCTCTGGACGAGCTGGTAGGTGATCCCGTCACCGGTGACGACCGGCCCGATGGGCGGCGCGGTCGGCTCGGGGACGCCGCCGTCGGGAGCCTGTGAGCCGGGGGCTCCGCCGGGACCGCCGTCCGGAGCGCCGCCGGGTGCCGGGCTTCCGGTCGGCCCGGCGCCGCCGCCGGGCGCCGGTGCGGGCGCCGCAGGGGACGTCTGTGCCGCGGGCGGGGACGACTGCGAGACGGGTCCCCGCGGGTCGTCGCCACCGGCCATGAGGAAGGCGATGGCGGCGCCGCCCAGGGCCAGCAGGACCACGACGGCCCCGATGAGGAGGAGGGGCCTGCGCCCCGAGCGTCCGTTCTCGGTCCCCGCGATGGGTCCGGTGGGCGGCAGGCCGCCGGACGGGGACATCCCCGGGACGAGCGGTGCCTGCTGAGGCGGAGGAGGCGCCTGCGAGAACGCCGCGTCGGGCGCGGTGGGACCGGCGGGACCGGCAGAAGGCGGGACGGGAGCGGCGAGAGGAGGCGACGGCATCGGGGACGCCGCCTGGTGCGGCTCAGTGGGACCGGCGGGCGCCTCGGGCGCCGCCGGTGCTCCCTGCTCGAAGGCGGCCTGCTGCCGCCCGGTGGCCTCCTCGGCGCCGAACTGCTCCGTCCACGGCCCCGCCGGAACCTCGGGGGTGGCGGGCGGGATGGGCGCCACCCGCACGGAGTCGGGGGCGGCCTCCGGGGTCGTCTCGATGGATGCCGCCTCGGCCGGGGTCTCCTCGGGCTTGGGCTGGACGGCGTCGGTCAGGGTCGGCTCCGGCTCATCCACCATGGTGGTCCCCGCCTCGTCCTGCGCCAGCGCGTACGGGGGCAGGGGGACGGCGCCCTGGACGGGCGGCGTGGGGTCATCGTCATCGGACGCCGGGACGGCGTCGGCCTGGAAGTCGGTCACCGTTGAGGGCGCCTCGGCCCCGGGGTCGTCCACCAGCGTGGCGCCGGCCGGGCCCGCCTCCTCCGGAGGATCGTCGGCCGGGAAGTCCTGCATGGTCGTGTCCGCGAGGCCGGAACCGGCCGTGCCATCCATCAGGGTGTCGTCGGCGACGGTCCCGGGGCCGGTCGCGTCGCCGTCCTGGACGGGACCGGCGTACGCGCCCTGAAGCTTCGGGATCTTGAACTCGGTGGTGTCCTTGTGGTCCGGGGGGACGTACCCGGGCTCCTCGCCGCTCAACTCGGTCACCTTCCCATGCGTCGACCCTGCGTCGGCTCATGAACTCCGACGACCGGGGCGCCGGTCAGGTTCGGCTCAGCGTGCCCCCGCCGGTTCCAGCGCGCTGCGCGCGGCGGCCCGCTGGTGCCGGTCCAGCATGTCGGTGATCATGCCGATGGCGTCGGGGCGGGTGGTGTCCATGCCCTCGCTGAGCCAGCGGGTGGCCTCGGCCAGCAGCGGCCTGGCCGGTCCGGCGGCCCGTTCGTCGGCGAGCCGTCCCAGCACGGCGCTGAGCCGGATCGCGGCGCCGGGGCGGCCGCATTCGGCGGCCTGCCGGAACCACCGGGCGGCGCTCTCCAGGTCGTCCTCCTGCTCGTAGAGCAGCCCGAGCCCGTAGGAGACGTCGGCCCAGGACCCTTCGTCGGCGGAGCACCCCGCGGGCTCGGACTGCCAGGGACGGACGGGCATTCGATCACTCCGGTACGGCATCGGGAACAAGATCAGAGAACTCGGTACAGAGGGGACGACATGGCACCGGGGACTGCCGCGTCCGCGAGCGCACACCATCATGGCGGTGACCCCGCCCGCTCGCCACCGGTTTCCCCGGTATTCGTCGAATTCCTGCCGGTTGTCCGGTCAGCTCGCGACGAGATCTTCGTAGCCGGGGTGCCGGGAGATCCATCCCTTGATGAACGGGCACCCGGGCACGACCGCCAGGCCGCGCGCCCGGACGTCGTCCAGCGCGCCCCTGGCCAGCGCGCTGCCGACACCCTTGCCCTCGTACTCGGCGTCCACTTCGGTGTGGGTGAAAACGATTCTTCCGGGACGGTTCCTGTACTCGACGAACCCCGCCAGCCTGCCGTCCACATGGATCTCGTAGCGGCTCGCCTGGGGGTTGTCGATCACGTTTTCGCTCATGCCGGGGTAATGCTCGGCGCCCCCGGGGAATTCCGCAGACCCGCGAAACCCCAAGCCGACCTCAGCTCGCCTCGTAGCCCGCGTGCAGCAGGCAGTAGGTGACGGCCTCCTCCAGGGCCTGCCAGGACGCGGCGATGACGTTGTCCTCGACGCCGACCGTGCCCCATTCGCGCTCGCCGTCGCTGGACTCGATGAGGACGCGGGTACGGGCGCCGGTGCCGTGCGTCCCCTCCAGGATCCGCACCTTGTAGTCGACCAGCTCCAGCCGGGCCAGCTCGGGGTAGAGGCGGCCGAGGGCGACGCGCAGGGCGTTGTCGAGGGCGTTGACCGGCCCGTTGCCCTCCCCCGTCGCGATGATCCGCTCGCCCTTGGCGTGCAGCTTGACGGTGGCCTCGCTGACCATCGACCCGTCCGGGCGGCGCTCGACGATGGCGCGCCACGACTCGACCTCGAAGTGCCGCTGCCGTACGCCGGTCAGCTCCTCGCGCAGCAGCAGCTCGAAGGAGGCGTCGGCGGCCTCGAAGGTGTAGCCGGTGGACTCCAGCTCCTTGACCCGGTCGACGACGACCTTGGCCTTGTCCCCGGACAGGTCGTAGCCCAGCTCGCGTCCCTTGAGCTCGACGGAGGCGCGCCCGGCCATGCTGGAGACCAGCATCCGCATGTCGTTGCCGACCGCCGCCGGGTCGATGTGCTGGTAGAGGTTGGGATCGACCTTGACCGCCGAGGCGTGCAGGCCCGCCTTGTGCGCGAACGCCGACAGCCCGACGTACGGCTGCTGGGAGCTGGGGGTGAGGTTGGTGACCTCGGAGATCGCGTGGGCGATCCGGGTCATCTCGGCGAGCTGGTCGTCGCCGACCAGCCGCATGCCCCGCTTGAGCTGGAGGTTCCCGATGACGGTGAACAGGTTGGCGTTGCCGCTGCGCTCGCCGTACCCGTTGGCGCAGCCCTGGACGTGGGTGGCGCCGGCCTTCACCGCGGCCAGGGTGTTGGCGACCGCGCAGCCGGAGTCGTCGTGGCAGTGGATGCCGACGCGGGCGCCCGCCGAGACCACCTCGTGGACGATGTCGGCGAGCTCGTCGGGCAGCATCCCGCCATTGGTGTCGCACAGCGCGACCACGTCCGCGCCCGCCTCGGCGGCCGTGCGGACGACCTCCAGCGCGTAGGCGGGGTTGGCCTTGTAGCCGTCGAAGAAGTGCTCGGCGTCCAGGAAGACGCGTTGACCCTCCGCGCGCAGGTGGGAGACCGTGTCGCGGATCATCGCGAGGTTCTCCTCCAGGGTCGTGCGGAGGGCCAGCTCGACCTGCCGGTCGTGGCTCTTGGCGACGAGCGTCACGACCGGCGCGCCGGATTCGCGCAGGGCGGCCACCAGGGGGTCGTCGGCGGCCTTCATCCCGGCCCGGCGGGTCGCGCCGAACGCGGTAAGCCGCGCGTGCCTCAGGTCGAGCTCGGTACGGGCCCGCCTGAAGAACTCGGTGTCCTTGGGATTGGCGCCGGGCCAGCCGCCCTCGATGAATCCGACGCCCAGGTCGTCCAGGTGCCGCGCGACGGCGAGCTTGTCGGCCACGGAGAGGTTGAGCCCCTCCTGCTGCGAGCCGTCCCGCAGCGTGGTGTCGTAGACGTGGAAGGCGTCACCCTGCATGTCGTCGGTCCCCCTCAGGGTTCTGGCCGTCGCGCCCTTCACCGGTCCGTCCCGGAACCTGGAAAGCAAAAAGACCCCTCACGGACGTGAGAGGTCTGCGCGCCGGCGGTTGTCCCGTAGTCAGCCGGCGCGCCAGCCGATAATCACGAGGCTGCGGCGCATGATGAGCACAGTCTGCCACATGCGCCGCCGTACCTGGGACACGTGTCTCAGAATGCGAGACGTCGGCCTCGTCCGCGGCGTGTCCGTCCCGGTACGCCGGGTGAGCGGAGGCCCGCCCACCGGGCGGCGCCGGTTCAGACGATCTTGTGGACCCAGCCGTAGGGGTCGGGACGGGTGCCGTACTGGATGCCGATCAGCTCCTCGCGCAGGCGCATCGCGATGGGGCCGGTCTCGCCGTCGCGGATCGTGAACTCCATGTCCGGGGCCTTGACATGGCCGACCGGGCTGATCACGGCGGCGGTGCCGCAGCCGAACACCTCGGTGATCTCGCCGGACTCGCAGCCCTCCCGCCACTCCTGGACGCTGATCCTGCCCTCCTCGACGGGGATGCCCAGGTCAGGGGCCAGCTTGAGCATCGAGTCGCGGGTGATGCCGGGCAGCAGCGTGCCGGTGAGCGCGGGCGTGCGCAGGCGCGCGCCCTGGCCGCCGTGCTCGGCGTCGGTCCCGTACACGAAGAACAGGTTCATCGAGCCGACCTCCTCGACCCAGCGGCGCTCCACCGCGTCGAGCCAGACCACCTGGTCGCAGCCGTGCTCCACGGCCTGGGCCTGCCCGGCGAACGAGGCGGCGTAGTTGCCGCCGGTCTTGGCCTCGCCGGTGCCGCCGGGGGCGGCGCGGGTGTAGTCGCGCGACAGCCACACCGAGACGGGCTTGATGCCGCGGGCGTAGTAGTTCCCGGAGGGGGACGCGATCACCACGAACATGTACTCGTCGGCGGGCTGGTTGACGCCCAGGGCCCGGGTGGTGGCGAACATGAAGGGACGCAGGTAGAGGCTCTGGCCCTCACGGGTGGGGACCCACTCCCGGTCGGCGCGGACCAGCACCTCCAGGGAGTCCACGAACAGTTGCTCGGGGATCTCGGGCATGGCCATCCGGCGGGCCGAGCGGTTCATCCGGGCGGCGTTGGCGTACGGCCGGAACGTCACGATGGTGCCGTCGGCCTGCCGGTACGCCTTCAGGCCCTCGAACAGCTCCTGGGAGTAGTGGAAGACCTGGCTGGCCGGGTCCATGGGGATCGGGCCGTAGGGTTCGAGCCGGGCGTCGTACCAGCCCTTGCCCTCCTTGTACCGGATGGTGACCATGTGGTCGGTGAAGTGCAGGCCCCAGCCCGGATCGGCGAGGACGCGTTCGCGCTCTTCGGCCGTCACGGGTCGCTCGTTGAGCGTGATCTGGAAGTCCTGGGTGGTCATCGTGGGTCCTCTCCCGGATCGCCGGCCGCGGCCCCGTCGCCGCACGGCACTCCTTACTAGTCCATATTGTCGTGCTTCATCCAGCTCACTCCTCCTATCGCGGCGCGTACACGCGAAAAACCGGACGCGCCCGTAGGAGGCGCGCCCGGTCATGAGCGGACGCGCCGCTAGCCGGATACTCGCTTCGCGATGGCGTCACCGACCTGGGCGGTGGAACGCGCGCCCTGGCCCGCGCGCTCGGCCAGGTCCTCGGCGACGGCGCGCTCGACCCGGCGGGCGGCGTCGGCGGCGCCGAGGTGGTCCAGCAGCATGACCACCGACAGGATGGTGGCGGTCGGGTCCGCCTTGCCCTGCCCGGCGATGTCGGGGGCGGAGCCGTGCACCGGCTCGAACATGGACGGGGCGGTGCGCTCGGGGTTGACGTTGCCGGAGGCGGCCAGGCCGATGCCCCCGGCGATGGCGGCGCCGATGTCGGTGATGATGTCGCCGAACAGGTTGTCGGTGACGATCACGTCGAACCGGCCGGGGTCGTTCACGAAAAACATGGTGGCCGCGTCGACATGGCAGTAGTCGGTGGTGACCTGCGGGTACTCCTCGCCGACGCGCTTGAGGACGCGCTGGTAGAGGTCGCCGGCGAAGGTCAGCACGTTGTCCTTGTGGACGAGGGTCAGCTTGCGCCGGGGCCGGTTCGCGGCCTGCTCGAACGCGTAGCGGACGACCCGCTCCACCCCGTGGGCGGTGTTGACGCTCTCCTGCGTGGCGATCTCGTGCGGGGTGCCCTTGCGCATGACGCCGCCGACGCCCGCGTACGGGCCCTCGGTGCCCTCGCGGACGACGACCATGTCGATGTCGTCGGTGGTCGCCCCGGCCAGCGGCGTGGCCACGCCGGGGAACAGCTTCACCGGGCGCAGGTTCACGTACTGGTCGAGCTCGAACCTCGCCCGCAGCAGCAGCCCCCGCTCCAGCACGCCGCTCGGGACGGTGGGGTCGCCGACCGCGCCGAGCAGGATGGCGTCCTGGCCGCGCAGCTCGTCCAGGACGGAGTCGGGCAGGGTCTCTCCGGTACGGTGCCAGCGGGCGGCGCCGAGGTCGTAGGAGGTGCGTTCGAACGTCAGCCCGGTGGAGGGCGCGACGGCGTCGAGGACCTTCAGCCCCTCGGCGACCACCTCGGGGCCGATCCCGTCACCGGGGATGACGGCCAGGTGAATGCTGCGCGAAGCCATGGGCGCACTCTACTGCAAACGTCTCAGTGATTGGGCATTCTTCTCACCACCCGAGACGGGCATCCCGGGCGTGCCCGTGGTTGAGTAGGGCTTACTCAGGCGGAGGGCGGCCGCGCAGGAGCATTCTCGTACACGGAGGCGACACGGCTTCCGTTGGAGGGAAGCCGATCATGTTGTACGCCAGGCTGCAGACGGTCAGCGTGATCCAGGACCGCGACGAGGGGGAGATCGCGGAGCGCGGGCTGATGAAGATCGTCCCCGGCCATCCGGGCTTCGCCGGGCTGTGGCTGATGGAGGCGGTCGAGGACACCGCGGGCGGCGCGCTCCTGACGCTGTGGCGCACGGAGGAGGACGCCAGGCTGGCCTCCGCCCGCACCGAGGAGAAGCGGCCCGGCCCCCGGCCGGTCTCCCTCTTCAACGACCGGATCTACGAGGTCGAGGGGCGGTTCGAGGGGCCGGACGCGGCACGGCCGCCCGGCGCCGCCGTGATCGTCTACTTCGACGGCGCGCACGACGACGACTGGATCGCCTCGGCCCGGTACGCCCACGACAAGCGGATCGTCCCCGTGATGCGGCGGGTCCCGGGCATGATCGGCGGCTTCGCGCTGTGGTCGCCCGACCAGCGGGACGGCGCGGTGTTCACCCTGGCGGTGTCGCTGGAGGCGCTGGCGCGGGCGGAGAAGGCGGTCAACTCCACGGAGCTGCTTCCAGGCGAGAACCCGGCGCTGCTGACCGGCCCCGACCGCGCCGTGGTCCATCGGGTATCGGGTTATGTAGGCGCCCCCGTCTGAGAGGGTGTGGAGCGGCCCGTCGCTCCATAGACTCGGCGCGTGGCCGCATGGCGTCCCGCCCACCCCCCGTCCGCCGAGGGTTCCTGGCCGTTCGTCGGCCGGACCACGGAGCTCGCGGCGGTACGCTCGGCGCTGCTGGACGCGCGGGCGTCCGGCGTGATCGTGGTGGGGGACGCGGGGGTCGGCAAGACCTGGCTGGCGGGCAAGGTGGCCGCCCATCTGGACCCGCGCCGCAACCTGGTGGTGCGGGCCAAGGCGACGGAGGCGGCGGCGCGGATCCCGTACGGGGCGCTCGCGCACCTGCTGCCCGCGGATCCGGCGCCCGGGGAGGGGCCGCGGCTGGATCCGGAGGCGGTGGCGGGCCCGGGACGCCGGCTCGTGCTGGCGGTGGACGACGTGCACAACCTCGATCCGGCGTCCACGGCGCTGATCGTGGACGTGCTCGGCCACGGCGGCGCCCGGCTGCTGGCGGCGGCCCGTACCGGGGCGCAGATCCCCGCGCCGCTGGACGAGCTGTACCGCGACGGCGCGCTGCACCGGCTGGAGCTGGGACCGCTGTCGCACGCGCAGACCGCCCTGCTGCTGGAGACGGTGGTCGGCGGCCAGGTGGACGACGCGGGCGCCCGCCGGATGTGGCGGATCGCCGGGGGCAACCCGCTGTTCCTGCGCGAGCTGGTGCTGGCCGGGATGCTGACCGAGAGCGGCGGGGTGTGGCGGTGCGCCGCCGGTCCGACCCTCACCCCGAGGCTGCGCGAGCTGATCGAGGCCCGCATCGGCGCGATCGACGACGAGGAGCGCCGCGCGCTGGAGTACCTGGCCCTGGGCGAGCCGCTGGACGAGGCGCTGCTGCGGCGGCTCGCGGGCGCGGACGCGGTCGGCCGCGTGACCGCTCGCCAGCTCGTCACGGCCATCCCGGACGAGGCGGGCGGGCGGCTGCTCCGGCTCTCCCACGCCCTGTACGCGGAGGCGGTCCGTGCCGGGATGGGCCCGCTGGCGGCGCGTGCCCGGCTGCGCCGCCTGGCGGAGGCGGTGGAGGACACCGGCACGCACCGGCGCGAGGACGTGCTGCGGCTGGCGACCTGGCGGCTGGACTCCGGCGGCGACGCCGATCCCCGCCTGCTGCTGCGCGCGGCCCGGATCGCCTGGTCGGGGTTCGACCTGGAGCTGGCGGCGCGGCTCGCGTCGGCGGCGCTGAACGGCTACCTGGCGCGGCCCGCGAGGCGTCCCGGCGGCGCGGGCATGGCCGCGGCGCTGCTGGCGACCGTGCTGCACTTCGCGGACCGCGACGAGGAGGCGGAGGTCGCGCTGAGCGAGGTCGCGGGGCGGCTCCGCGGCGACCGGGAACGCGCGCTGCACGCCGGTGCCCGCGCGCTGGTGCTGGCCCTGGGGCTGGCCGACGACCGCGCCGGGCAGAGGGTGCTGGACGAGGCGGCCACGACCGTCACCAAGCCGGAGTCGCGGCGGCACCTGCTGTCCCTGTCCGCCTGGATCCACGTCACGGCGGGCAGGCTCACCGAGGCCGCCGGAGCGGTGGAGCGGTCCCGTGCCCTCGTCCCGGCGGGCCCGCCGGTCGTCGCCGCGACCGAGGCCGCCGACGCGCTCCTGCACGCCTACGGCGGCCGCTCGTACCGCGCGATAGCGGTGGCCGAAGCGGCGATGGACGACATCGCGAAGTGGCGGGACGAGGTCCCCATAGCGATGGCCTACTTCACGCAGGCGCGTACCGTGGCGCACCTGTTCGCCGGGGAGACCGCGAAGGGCCTGGACGGCGCCGCGCGCGGGCTGGGGCTGGTCCGCGAGTTCGGCGAGTGGGACCGGGTCGCCGCCTCGTTCAGCGGCTGGCGCGCCCAACTGCACCGGCTGCGCGGCGAGCTGGGCGAGGCGATGCGCTGGTCCCGGAACGGCACGGCCCGGCTCGGTGACCGCTCGGCCATGTACGCGGGGCTGTGCTACGGCGAGCTGGCGTGCGCCGCGGCGCAGCTCGGACGGGTGGACGAGGCCGAGTGGGCGCTGGACCGGGCGGCCGACCTGTCCCGGCCCGCCTGGCACGGGGTCGAGTTCTCCATCCTGCTGGCCCGTCCCTGGGTGCTGGCGGCGCGCGGCGACACGTCCACGGGCGTGGACGTCGCGCTGGTCGCGGCCGACGACGCCGAGGAGCACGGCCTGCTGGGGTACGCGATGTTCGCGCTGCACGACGCGGTGCGCCTGCGGGAGGCGGGGGACGCGTCGCTCTCCGTCGCGGCGGAACGGCTGGAGGCCGTGGCGCGGCGGATGGAGGGCGCGCTGGCCCCCTTGTGCGCACGGCATGCCCGTGCCGCCGTGAACGCCGACGCGGACGGCCTGATGCGGGTGGCGGAGGAGTTCGAGGGCCGTGGGCTGATCCTCTACGCGGCGGAGTCCGCCGCCCAGGCCGCCGGGGTCCACGAGGCCGCGGGGGACGGCAGGCGCGCGTCCGCGGCGACGGCCCGGGCCCGCGCGCTCGCCGCGCGCTGCGACGGCCCGCGGACCCCGGCGCTCGCGCACCTGTCCGTCCCGAGGCTCACCGACCGCCAGCGGCAGATCGCGCAGCTCGCCGCGCAGGACCTGACCGACCGGGAGATCGCGGACCGGCTGGAGATCTCCGTGCGCACGGTCGGCAACCACCTGGCCACCGTCTACGAGCGGCTGGGCGTCAGCGGGCGCGGCGAACTGGCCGAGCTGCTCGCGGGCGCCCCTCCGGCTAGCCGATGACGTCGCGCAGACCGTCGCGGTCGCGGACGCCGAGCCTGTCGTAGACGGCCTGGAGGTGGTTGGCGACGGTGCGCACCGACAACACCAGCCGGTCCGCGATCTCCCGGTTGCTCAGGCCGTCCGCGGCGAGCCGGGCGATCTCGGCCTGACGCGCGGTCAGTTCGGGCGCGTCCAGCCGGGTCAGCGCCGGAGTGCGGGCGTCCGGGCAGCGTGCCGCCAGCAGGCGGGCGTGGGTGGCGGCGGCGTTCGCCTCGCGGGTCCGGCCGGACGTCCCGTACACGCTGGACGCCTGCGCCGCCGCCTCCGCGGCGAACAGCGCCATGCCACGGTCGGCGAACGCCCGTGACACCTCGTCGAGGCCCTCCGCGTCGCGGTCGGCGGCAGCGGCGGCGTGGCGGGCGCAGATCCCGGCCAGCGCGCCGTCCATCTCCTCCGCCAGGCGTGCCAGCCCGGCACGGGCGGGCTCGGCGGCGCCCAGGCGCACCGCGTCGTGCAGAGCGACCATGACGTACGGGCGCATCGAGTGTTCGGCGTAGCGGCCGGCGGCCTCCAGCGCGATGCGCGCGGCGCCGTCGAGGTCGCCGGTCGAGGCCCTGATCCAGGCGCGGGCCACGTCCCCGGGGAAATGGAAGATCCGCCCGGTGGGGACGCGGCGCCGCTCGGCCTGGCCGAGCGCGGCGGACGCGGTGTCGGCGTCCCCGGCGGCGGCAGCGGCGTAGGCGAGCATCTCGTACCCGTGGCCGGACAGCGCGCTGATCGCCTTGGCCCCGTGCGCGGCGGCCTCGTGCGCCCAGCGCATCGCGAGCCGGACCTCCCCGCGCAGCATGCAGTGGTGCACGCGCAGGTAACGGGACGTCGCCGCAGGCATATGCGACAGGTGCTCCTCGGCGAACCGCTTCTCGCCATAGGCGATGTAGGTGTCGGCTGTGTCCAGGTCCCCCGCGAACAACGCGGAGGCCGCGCGGACGTCGTTGAACGTCGCGACGAGGGTGGGGAGGTCCTGGATCCAGCCGTCCTGCTCGTCCAGCGCCTTGGACGCGAGAGGCACGGCACGGTTGAACTCACCGGTCAGCATGGCCGCCAGCGAGTCCACCGCGTCCGCGAGCACCGACGCACGCGGCGTCGCCAAGCCCGGCGCGCGCACCATGGCGACCTTCTCCACCGCCTCGCCGAGCCGCCCCGCGTACACCTCCCCGATGGCCTGATGCGCCACGACCTCGCGGCGCAGCGCCGGATCGGTCGTCCGTTCCAACGTCCCGTCGAGCAGCCGCTCCGCCTGCTCGGCACGTCCCATGCCGAGCCCCAGCGTGAACGCCCGCACCGTGGCATGGCTCACCCGGGTCGGCTCGTCCATCGGCTCGTCCGCGATCCGCGCCAGATGCTCCTCGGCCTCACGCGGATGCCCCGCCAGAAGCAGGACGGACGCCAGCCAGGTCGTCGCCGCGACATCCACGCCCGCGCCCAGCGCGGCCCGCCCGCACCGCAGCGCAAGGTCCATGTCGTGCAGCGTCCACGCCTGCCGGCACGCCGCCAGCAACAGCTCTGGAGAGGCCGCCGTACCGCTGTCCAGATGCCAAGTGGCGACCCGCAGCAGATCGCCGTGGCGGCGCATCCCGGTCTTCTCCATCGCGGCGGCCAGATCCGCGAGGCGCCCTTTGACACGGTCCGCCCCCGCCCGGACCCGGGCCGCCTCCCCGTACAACGGGTGCGCGGGCCGGACCTGGATGCGGCGTCCCGTGGCGGCCGAGGCGATCAGGTTCCGCGCCTCCGCGCGCTCCACCGCCTCCTCCGAGGTCAGGTCCACCAGCTGCGCGGCGCCCAGCGGCTCACCGAGCGCCACGTACTCCAGAACCTCCCTCTCAGCGGGCCCGACCGTCCCCAGCCGCGCCTCGATCAGCTCCATCATCCGGGGACTGAGCGGCAGGTCCCCGTCCCACTGCCACACACCGCGGACCTGCGACAGCCGCCCCTCGGCCAGCCCCGCCAGGACCAGCTCACGCAGGAACAGCAGGTTGCCCTGAGTGCTGTGGTACAGCCGCCGCGCCGTCGCCTCGGCGAGCTGCCCGCCCAAGGCCGCCTCCACCACCGCCTGGCTCTCCGCCTTCGTCAACGGCACGAGGTCGACCCGGCGGGCCAGGTCGTCCTTCCACAACGCCGTCACCGGATCGGGCGCCGCCGCCCCGGTACGCACCGTCGCCAGCACCTGCGCCTCCCGGTGCAGCACCAGATGGTGCACCAGCGCGGCCGAGTTCGGGTCGAGCAGGTGCGCGTCGTCCACCGCCACCAACAGCCCGTCCCCGGAAACCGACCGCAACGCCTCACTGGCCCACCGCAACGGATTCACCACCGAACCCACCGCGCCCTCGACCGGCAGCACGTGCCCGAACGCCCCGAACGGTATCCCCGCGTCCGCAGCGGTCCCCCCGACCTGCAGAACCGTGAAGAGCCCCGGCTCCAACCGGTCCAGCGCCTCCCGAACCAGCCGCGTCTTCCCCACCCCGGCGGCCCCCGCCACCACGACACCCTGCGCGCCCCCCGTGCGCAGCAGCGAATCCACCTCGTCCAGCGTCGACGTACGCCCGGTAAAAGGCCAAGAGGTACGCACACCAGGATCGTACGACGCCAGATCGTCCCGCATAGCGGAACCACCCAGGAGCCACCCCCAGCCCACGGATGCCCGCAACCCCGGACAACGCCCAAGCGCCGCGATCACGCCCGAAGGCAGGTTCCGAGCCTGCGAGGAACCTGATCGCGAAGCGAGCCGCCAGGCGAGGAGCGCGGCTCGCACCCGCCAACAAACACAGCCCGTCACCCCAGCCCCGAACGACGCCCAAGCGCTGCGATCGCGCCCGAAGGCAGATTCGAGCGAAGCAAGAATCTGATCGCGAAGCGAGCCCCCAGGCGAGTCGAAGCGATGCCAGCGATCGCCGCAGGTGCGACAAGCGACGAGCCCCCAGGCGAGGAGCGCAGCTCGCACCTGCCAATAAACACAGAGAGGGGACACCGTTCGTATCTCCCCCCGCTGGAGATACGGACGGTGCCCCCTCCCGTTCCGGCGTCGGCGATTCGGCCGTCCGGCGCCGGTGCCGTTGGCCTGTCCGGTGGGCTGGCTGGCTACCGGAGAGGCTCCCTGGGTATAGAGGGTGGCCGATGGGGCCGGGATGGCACATGAGTAGCCCTTACTCAAGTTCCCTCGGAAAGGGACGCCAGTGATCTTCGCCTCGGTTCCGCCCGTGCTCGGGCTCTTGACGGGCGGCGTGGTCAAAGGGGACGCTCGGGGCGACAAGTTCACACCGAGGCGACGGTGCGCAGGAACTCTGGTGCGATTCCAGGACGGTCCCGCCACTGTGACCAGGGAGCCTCCCCCGCAAGCGACCACGGCCGGATGTTCCGGCGGGAAGGTCGGAGGGCGGCGTTGATCTGGGAGTCAGGAGACTGACCCGTCGTCCTCCCGTCACCGGGGCGAGTGCACCCCGTGAGGAGATCTTCATGGCCCAGCCCGTCGTTTCGCCGCAGGCGCGTTCCAGCGCGGCGCCGCAGAGCATCCCCGTTCGCGAGATTCTGCCGTGGGCGGTGTTCGCGCTGGTCGTAGGGGCGGCGTTGCTGTACTTCGTGGGCGCCGAGCAGGGCGCCACGTCGCTGTTCGGTGGCACTTGGGTGCACGAGTTCACGCACGACGGCCGTCATCTGCTCGGCTTCCCCTGCCACTGATGAGGGCGCTGCTGATCCGCGGCATGATCACTGGGCTGGTCGCCGCGGCCGTCGGCCTGCTCGTCGCCTGGATCTATGGTGAGCCGCAGGTCGCCCACGCGATCGCGTTCGAGGAGTCGCACGCCGGGGCCCACGAGCACGGCGAGGAGGTGGTGAGCCGGACGGTGCAGCGGACGGCCGGGCTGGTCACGGCCATGGCGGTGTACGGGGCGGCGATCGGCGGGCTGTTCTCGGTCGTGTTCGCGTTCGCCCAGGGGCGGCTCGCTTCGGTCTCGGGCCCGCTGGGCGCCCGCGCCACCGCCGCGCTGGTGGCTTCGCTGGGGTTCGTGGCGGTGGTGCTGGTCCCGGCTTTGAAGTACCCGCCCACTCCCCCGGCCGTGGGTGATCCCGGCACCATCGGCGGGCGTACGTCCCTCTACTTCGGCATGGTGGCGCTGGGCGTGCTCGGCACGGTCGCCGCGGTGATCGTGTACGGGCGGCTGCTGCCGCGCCTGGGCACCTGGAACGCGGCCACGGTCGCGGCGGTGGGGTTCGTGGTCGTGGTCGCGGGCGTGTTCCGCCTGACACCACGTCCGGACGCGATCCCCGAGGGGTTCCCGGGGACGGTTCTGTGGGACTTCCGCATCGCCTCACTGGGCACGCAGCTCGCCCTGTGGGCCACATTGGGGTTGCTCTTCGGGTACTTGACCGAGCGGGCTAGCGGCGGAGCAGGGCGCAGTCTCCGCACATCTCCCCGCCAGGCGGCACCCGGTAGTACAGGCAGCAGCTACGCCGGACGAACCCACCCTGGTTGAACGTCCCTGTCCCGGCGAGCGGTTCGCGGGTGAGCAGCTCGTCCACCAGGGCACGTACCGGCGCGGCCAGGCCGGGACGCAGCGAACCGGCGCGCAGCGTCCCGGCGAGGGCCGATGCGGCATTGCCCCAGAACAGGCCGTCGGCCAGCCGTACGAAGGCACGCATCGCGTCACGCAGTGGACGCAGGTGCCGTTCCACGACCTCGTGATGGATCAGCTCGGCCGCCTTCACGGGGTCGTGGACCGGCCGGCCCGTGGGCTCGGCCAGCCAGAGGGCGATCGGCGCCCCTGGGGCCCACCGCCAGTGCAGGCGGGACAGGTCCGGGACGATTCCGAGCGCCGCGGCCGTGACCGTGGGCGACCACAGCCGTGAGGCGAGGCCCTGGAAGAGGATCGAGGCCGCGACCCGGCGTTCGGTCGTTCCCAGCCGTTCGGCGTACAGGTCCGTCAGGCCGAGCAGCCGCGCGGTGTCACGTTCCGGCAGTGCCCGCCAGGTCGGGTCGACCGCTTCGGCCTCGTCGGTGACGATCTCGAAGAACGGCCCGAGGGCCGCGGCCTCGGCCAGCACCGCAGCGGTCTCAGCCCTCATTCCCCCATGATCGCATCCGGACCGGGGGCGACGTCAGCTCCGGCCGCCGTTGTCCCTGCGGTCCAGGGCCTTCTGCAGGGCGCGCGCGGCCTCCTCTTCGGCGTCGTCGGGACTGGCGGACGCAGCGTTCACGGTGGTGTTCATGAGAATGCTCCGTAGCTTGCTGAGAAGCGGCGAAATGATCGATGGGGCTTACGGCCAGCGCTCGGCTCCGCGACGGGGTTGGCCCGCCTAGCAGGCCCCGTCGCGGCGGCGAAGGATCACTACGAAGCGCCGCATGATGCTTCCAGGTTACCCGCCACCCAACTCCCTGTCTTGACCGCCGGTCACCAATCCCAAATACCGAGACCGATCGCGCACGAGAAGCGCAGCTCCTGCTGGCCAAAAACAAAACAAAGGGGCCCCCAAGGCCAATGACCCCAGAAGCCCCCTTTGGCCACGGACCGCCCAGCGTCAGGCCAATCCGTTGACCGACCACCTCAACCCGTCACCCCAGCCCCGAACGGTCGCCCAAGCGCTGCGATCGCGACCGAAGGCAGGTCCGAGCTTGCGAGGACCTGATCGCGAAGCGAGCCCCCTAGGGCGAGTCGAAGCGATGCAGCGATCGCCGCAAGCACGACAAGCGACGAGCCGCCAGGCGAGGAGCGCAGCTCGTGCTTGCCATAAGCACAGCGCAGCTCGTGCTTGCCATAAGCTCAGCCCAGGTCGACGCGGCGGCCGCCTTCGGCGCCGATCTCGGTGGTGATCACGTCGACGAGCTGGGTGGGGATGGCCGAGTCCACGGTGAGCGCGATCAGCGCCTTGCCGCCCTTGCTGGCGCGGCCGACCTGCATGCTGGCGATGTTCACGCCGGCGTCGCCGAGGAGCCGGCCGACCACTCCGACGATCCCGGGGCGGTCGGCGTAGGTGAAGAACGCCATGTGCTCGGTGGGGACGAGCTCCATGTCGTAGCCGTTGATCTCGATGATCCGCTCGATGTGCTTGGGGCCGGTCAGGGTGCCGGAGACCGACACGACGGTGCCGTCGGCCATGGTGCCGCGCACCTGGACGACGTTGCGCCAGTCGGGGCTGTCCTCGGTGGTGCTGAGGGTGACTTCGACGCCGCGGTCGCGGGCCAGCAGCGGGGCGTTGACGAAGGTCACCGAGTCTTCGGTCACGTCCACGAACACGCCCTTGAGCGCGGCGAGTTCGAGCACCTTGACGTCGTGTTCGGCGATCTCGCCGCGTACGACCACTTCGAGCCGGACGGGGACGCCGCCGGCGAGGGCGGTGAAGATGCGGCCCAGCTTCTCGGCGAGGGGCAGGCCGGGCTTGACGTCCTCGGCGACGGCGCCGCCTTGGACGTTCACCGCGTCCGGGACGAATTCGCCGGACAGCGCCAGCTTCACCGAGCGGGCGACCTGGGTGCCGGCCTTTTCCTGCGCCTCGTGGGTGCTGGCGCCGAGGTGCGGGGTGACCACGACGTTGTCGTGGTGGAACAGAGGGCTGTCGGTCATCGGCTCGGTGCTGAACACGTCGATGCCGGCGCCGGCCACCCTGCCGTCCTTGAGCGCCAGGTCCAGCGCCTCCTCGTCGACGATGCCGCCGCGGGCGGCGTTGACGATGCGCACGCTCGGCTTGACCTTGTGCAGTTCGCGATCGCCGATGAGGCCGAGCGTCTCGGGCGTCTTGGGCAGGTGGACGGTGATGAAGTCGCTCTCGGCCAGCAGCTCGTCCAGGGTGACGAGCCGGACGCCGAGCTGGGCGGCCCGGGCGGCCTGCACGTACGGGTCGTAGGCGATCACGTTCATGTCGAAGGCCGCGAGCCGCTGGGCGACGAGCACGCCGATGCGGCCGAGGCCGAGCACGCCGACGGTCTTGCCCTGGAGTTCCACGCCCGTGTACTTGGAGCGCTTCCATTCGCCGCGCTTGAGCGCCGCGTGGGCCTGGGGCACGTTGCGGGCGGTCGCCATCAGCAGCGCGATGGCGTGCTCGGCGGCGGTGACGATGTTGGACGTGGGGGCGTTGACCACCATGACACCGGCCTTGGTGGCGGCCTCGACGTCGACGTTGTCCAGGCCCACGCCCGCGCGGGCGACGACGCGCAGCTTCCTGGCGTGCTGGAGGACCTCGGCGGTGACCTTGGTGGCGCTGCGCACGACCAGCGCGTCGACGTCGGCGACGGCGGACAGCAGCGCCTGGCGGTCGGCGCCGTCGGCATGGCGGACCTCGAAGTCGGCTTCGAGTACCGCGACGCCGGCCGGTGAGAGTTCTTCTGCGACGAGGACGACAGGCTTGCTCAAGGAAGGTTCCTTTGGAATGGGATGTGGGATGAACTGCGGGGTCCAGGGGGCTCGGGCCCCCGGGCGAAACTGCACGCGAGTCACCACGGTGTGCCCTCGCCTCGGTTTCCCGAGTCTATCGCCCACCGTACGCGGCTCTTACGGCCCGGGGGCACACCCGGCCGAACACCCCATTTGCCAGGATAAATGTGCCCTCGCGCCATACGCCCCTGTAAGAGTGCCCGGCCCACCGGCCGTCCGGGGTCAGGCGGCGTTGTGCTCCGGGACCGCCGCGAGGATGCCCGCCGCGTGATCGGCGTCGGCGACCCGGACGTGCGGGACGTCGATGAAGATCCGCAGCGGTCCCGGCGGAAGCCCCAGCTCCTCGGCGACCTCGACCTGGACGTCCCGCAGCGGGATGTAGGACAGGTAGCAGCGGATCACGTCCTGCGACCGGAACATCGCCGTCATGATCAGCCGGTAGCCGCGGATCCGGAACGACAGGGCGACGACGCGCGGCACCAGGTCGGGCGGCTCTCCTGCCGCGGTCCGCGGCTCGGCGTCGGACGGCGGGGCGGCGAAGGGGATCCAGGCGCTGGTGGTCCAGGGCCGGGCCCTCAGCAGGTCGATCACCCAGGGGAGCCGGTCGGGGCCGTGCGCGCCGCGCGGCCGTGGCCCGGGCCCGGGACGGGCGGCGCCCCGGGTGCGCTCGTGCGCCTCCCGCGCCAGCAGGCCCCGGTCGCCGTGCTCGCGCAGCAGCGGGTCCTCCCAGCTGAGCGAGGCGATCTCGAACAGCACCGGGGGTCCCTCGATGATCGGTCCCTGGTCCTCCAGGCCCGCCTCGCCGGCCGACCAGACGTGGCGCAGCATCGCGATCCACGCCTCCCCGCAGGTCTCCCAGCGCTGGACGGACCGTTCCGCCGCCACCACGTCACGACTCCTCGACACCGATTCCCGTTCCGGCCGCACCGGGCCGCCGGACGGAAATGCAGCCCTCTCGACTTTTCGGTGAACGACGGTGGATTTCCGCGATCCGGTAAAGGCATCGCCGCACCACCCTCGCTCGCGCCCGCCGCCGCGAGCGCCCGGGGACCAACCGTGTTCGCGCAGGTGTACGAGTGGTTGCCGGATCCCGCGGCGACCTACCACAAGTATCCGGCACAGCAGACGGAATTGATAGCTCCTACGGCCGATCGGCTCACTTCACGGGGTATTTGACAGCGATCCCCGCTATGGGTCACCCCCGGCCGGGAGTTTCGCGGGTCAGGACGACGTATCCGGCGGCGTCGAACACCGTCCGATAACCCGCGTCGATCAAAGCGCCGACCCGCCGCCGCTGTTCCTCGACGGAAAGGAAGGGGAAGGTGCGCCTCCCGGTGTCGGCCACGACCCAGGGCGCGTGACGGGGCTCGCGGTCCCACAGCAGGACGCGGGCGCGAGCGGAGAGGGCGGGGCCGAGATTGTTGGAGGTCTCCACGAGGACGCCGTCGGGGACCCTGGCGACGGCCGTGGCGGCGGCACGGTCCCGCGCGTCCCGCCGGTAGAGGTCGGGATCGGCGAGGTCGGCGAAGGCGAAGAACGGCAGCGCCGCCACCGTCGCCGCCAGGGCCGCTGTCGCGGGCAGATGCCGCCGTGGAAGGCGCAGCCGCGGAATCCGGGGCAGCCGGGTGCCGCGGAGCCGGTACGCGCCGTCCGCGGCCGCCATGACCAGGATGGCGACGAGGAAGGCGCTGTAGTGGTAGCGGGGCTCCCACCAGTTGCCGAACCGGTCGTCGGCCATCATCCGCTCCGCGAGCGGTGGCACGGTGGCCAGGACGAGCGGCGACCGGAGGGGAAGCAGCGCCAGTGGCAGGAAGAGCAGCGCCATGGTGAGCAACTTCGCCGGAGGGGAGGACAGGGTGTCCGGCACGGCCCAGGGGTGGGTGAGGACGTACAGGACGGCGTCCGGCATGCTCTCCCCCAGCGAACCGTACGCCCAGTAGTAGTCGCTGTCGCCGCCGAACAGCGTGATCAGCACGCGCGAGACCGCCAATATCGCGACCGTCCCGCAGGCCAGGTAGGCCAGCCCCGCCCGCCGCTCACCCGCGCGGGTGAGCAGGAAGAGCCCGAACCCCGCCAGCAGCAGGCCCATGTCCTCCTTGACCAGGAGCAGCGCGAACGCCGCGAGGGCGGCCTGCCCGCGCCGACCGGCGTCGTACCGTTCGACCAGCAGGGCCGACAGCAGCGGGACGAACGCCACCTCGTGGAAGTCGAAGGCCACCGCCTCGGCGATCGGCCAGGACAGGGCGTAGACACCGGCGAGAAGGTAGGCCGAGGGGCGTCCGAGGCGCCGCGCCGCGTACCGCCAGATCGGCACGATCGCCACCGCGAACAGCGCCGCCTGCGCGATCAGCAGGGTCCGCGGCCCGTCATGGATCCGGTACAGCGGGGCCAGCAGCACCAGGATCGGCGAGAAATGATCACCGAGCACCGAGAAGTCGGGCCCGAAGCCGTTGTGGACGCCCTTGACCATCGCGACGGGCGAGCCGAACCGGCTGTAGGAGCGCACCGCCTGATCGAAGATCACCAGATCGTAGGTGCTCGCCCGGAAGTCGCGCAGCCGCAGCAGCGACGACACCGCGTACACCAGTGCCGACACGCCGACGAGCGCGGCGAGGATCCGGACGTCCCGGCGACCCGCGGGCTCCGCCGGGAACCGTGCGACGGCGGGGTCCCGCCCCTCCCGTACTGCCTCCGCCACGTGCCAAGACGCTACCAGCGCCCCGGTGCCCCGGTGTTCCGGGAAGCCGACACGCGGGCGAGGTTCACTCTTGGTGATCTTATGAAGGCTTACTGTGGCGGTGATTACCCGGGGGGACAGGAGAACATCGTTGACCGCCGAGACGACCGAGTGCGCGATCAGTGTGCTGCAGGATCTCCTGCGCGTGTACGACCACCGTTTCCTTGAACTGGACGAGCGGCGCCGCGAACGGCTGATCGAGGGGACGCGGCGGGCCCTCGGCGAGGAGGAGTTCGGCGACGCCGCCCGCGCCGCGCTGCCCTCGTCCTACCGGCTGCGGCTGTTCTGCCTCCGGTACGGCCTGCGCGACGAGCTGGAGCGTCTGATCCGTGACGAGGCGGAGGGCCGTCCGCCCGGAGCGGTGGTGGTGGGCGGACGGGTGTACGCGATGTACCCGTACCTGCGCGGCGTCCCACGGGACGACGTCGACATCACCTCCGAAGTGGGCGTGGCGCACCGGCTTGACGCGGCGGGCTGGCACGGGCCGCGGCTGCGGGTCCGGGGCCGCGCGGTGCTCGAACAGATCGAGACCCGCGAGACCCGCGTCGAGATCGTCCTGCGGAACGCGGCGACGCTGACCGAGCACCGCGTGGTGGCGGGCGTGACGCCGGACGGCTCCTTCGACGCCGAGCAGCCCGTCCAGGAGCCCGGCATCTGGGAGGTCCACGTGATCGCGTCCACGCTGGGCGTCAGCCGCGAGGCCCCGCTCGGCCCGGTCCGCGGCCCCCGGGTGAAGACCGACCCGCAGCGCCGGGCCATCGCCCCCGACACCGAGGCCACCATCCACTTCACGACCGGCGACCGCCTCGCAGTCCTGGTGGAACGGGACGAGGCGCCCATCCGGCCCCTGACCCGCCTCAGACGCCGCCTGCTCCCCCGCCACTCCGCCCGCCTCGGAAGCCGCCCGCACCCCGGCACGGACACCCCCAAGCCCCCGACCCCACCCGAAACCAGCCCCAACTAACCCGCCCGTCAAAAGCGGAGGGAGCTTCCAAGACCCATGGCCCCAGAAGCCCCCCCCGAGCCGACGGCCGCCAAAGGGCCGCTCGCGCCCACAGCAAGTCCCTCGCACCCACCTAAGCCCGCAGCCCAGCCCCGAACGGCGCCCAAGCGCCGCGATCGCGACCGAAGGCAGGTTCCGAGCCTGCGAGGACCTGATCGCGTAGCGAGCCCTGGGCGAGTCGGAGCGATGCAGCGATCGCCGCAAGCACGACAAGCGACGAGCCGCCAGGCGAGGAGCGCAGCTCGTGCTTGCCAATAAGAACTAGTCGTTCAGCCAGCTCATCATGGGGCGGAGTTTGGCGCCGGTCTTCTCGATGGGGTGTTCGGCGAGTTCTTCCCGGTACTTGCCGAACTGGGCCTGGCCGCCTTCGAATTCGGCGACGAGTTCCTTGGCGTACTCGCCGGACTGGACTTCGGCGAGGATCCTCTTCATCTCCGCCTTGGTGTCGGAGGTGATGATCCGGGAGCCGCGGCTGTAGCCGCCGTACTCGGCGTTGTCGGAGACCGACCAGTACATCTTGGAGATGCCGCCCTCGTAGATGAGGTCGACGATGAGCTTCACCTCGTGCAGGGTCTCGAAGTAGGCGACTTCGGGCTGGTAGCCGGCTTCGGTCAGCACCTCGAACCCGTTCTTGATCAGCTCGGAGAGCCCGCCGCAGAGGACGACCTGCTCGCCGAACAGGTCGGTTTCGGTCTCTTCGGTGAAGGTGGTCTTGATGCCGCCGGCGCGGAGGCCGCCGATCGCCTTGGCGTAGGAGAGGGCGAGGGGCCAGCCGTTGCCGGAGGGGTCCTTCTCCACGGCGACGATCACGGGTACGCCGCGTCCGGCGGTGAACTGGCGGCGCACCAGGTGGCCGGGGCCCTTGGGGGCGACCATGCAGACGTCCACGCCTTCGGGCGGCTGCACGAGGCCGTAGCGGATGCTGAAGCCGTGGCCGAAGAACAGCGCGTCCCCTTCGACCAGTGCCGGCTTGATGTCCTTCTCGAAGATCTCGCGGTGGTGGTGGTCGGGGGCCAGCAGCATGATCAGGTCGGCTTCCTCGGCCGCCTCGGCGGGCGTGACCACGCGCAGCCCTTCCGCTTCGGCCTTTTCGCGGCTGGGCGAGCCTTCCCTGAGACCGACGCGGACGTCCACACCCGAGTCGCGCAGTGAGAGCGCGTGCGCGTGGCCCTGGCTGCCGTATCCGATGATGGCCACGTGCCGGCCCTGGATGACGCTCAGGTCGGCGTCGTCGTCGTAGAACATCTCAGCCACTGTGCTGTTGCCTTTCGTGTCTGTTGGTTGGCGGGTCTAGGCGCTGCGTTCGATGGCGCGCAGCGAGCGGTCGGTGATGGAGCGCGCGCCGCGGCCGATGGCCACCATGCCGGATTGGACGAGTTCCTTGATGCCGAACGGCTCCAGCACCCGGATCAGCGCGTCCAGTTTGTCGCGGTTTCCGGTGGCTTCGATGGTGACGGCGTCCGGCGCCACGTCGACGACCTTGGCCCGGAACAGCTGGACGGTCTCCAGCACCTGGGACCGGGTCTCGGCGTCCGCCCGGACCTTGACCAGCACCAGTTCGCGCTGGACGGAGGCGGACGGATCCAGCTCGACGATCTTGAGCACGTTGATCAGCTTGTTGAGCTGCTTGGTGACCTGTTCCAGCGGCAGGTCGGCCACGTTCACCACGATCGTCATCCGGGAGATCTCGGGGTGCTCGGTGACGCCGACGGCGAGCGATTCGATGTTGAACCCGCGCCGGGAGAACAGCGCGGCGACCCTGGCGAGGATGCCGGGCTTGTTCTCCACCAGGACGGAGAGGGTGTGCAGGCTCATCGGGGTCAGTCTCCGTTCTCCCAGTCGGGCGCCAGATCGCGGGCGATCTTGATGTCGTCGTTGGCGGTGCCCGCGGCGACCATCGGCCACACCATCGCGTCCTGGTGGACGACGAAGTCGATGACCACCGGGCTGTCGTTGATCTCCATCGCCTTGGCGATCACGTCGTCGACGTCCTCGGCCCTGTCGCAGCGCAGCCCGACGCACCCGTACGCCTCGGCCAGCTTGACGAAGTCGGGGATGAACCGGGGCCGCTCACCGGCGGGGCGCTGCAGGTCGGTGTTGGAGTAGCGCTCGTTGTAGAACAGCGTCTGCCACTGCCGCACCATCCCCAGGTTGCCGTTGTTGATCACAGCGATCTTGACGGGAATGCCCTCGATCGCGCAGGTCGCCAGCTCCTGGTTGGTCATCTGGAAGCAGCCGTCGCCGTCGATCGCCCACACCTGGGCGTCCGGCGCGCCGACCTTGGCGCCCATCGCGGCCGGGACGGCGTACCCCATGGTGCCCGCGCCGCCGGAGTTGAGGAAGGCGCCGGGCCGCTCGTACTTGATGAACTGCGCCGCCCACATCTGGTGCTGGCCGACGCCCGCGACGTAGTACGCGTCGGGCCCGGCCAGCTCGCCGATCCGCTCGATCACGTACTGCGGCGCCAGGGAGCCGTCCTCGGGCTGGTCGTAGCCGAGCGGGTAGGTGGTGCGCCACGCGTTCAGCTGCCGCCACCAGGCCGTGTAGTCGCCCTTGCGGCCGGCCTCCTGCTCGGCCTGCAACGCGACGATCAGGTCCGCGATGACCTCCCGGGCGTCGCCCACGATCGGGACGTCGGCGTGCCGGTTCTTGGAGATCTCCGCGGGGTCGATGTCGGCGTGCACGACCTTGGCGTACGGGGCGAACCCGTCCAGCTTGCCGGTGACCCGGTCGTCGAAGCGGGCGCCGAGGGCGACGAGCAGGTCGGCCTTCTGCAGCGCGCCGACCGCGCCGACGCTGCCGTGCATGCCCGGCATCCCCATGTGCAGCGGGTGGCTGTCGGGCAGCGCGCCCTTGGCCATCAGGGTGGTGACGACCGGCGCCCCGGCCAGTTCCGCCAGCACCTTCAGTTCCGCGGACGCGCCCGCCTTCAGGACGCCGCCGCCGACGTACAGCACGGGGCGCTCGGCCTCCACGATCAGCCGCGCCGCCTCGCGCACCTGCTTGGAGTGCGGCCGGGTGACCGGGCGGTAGCCGGGGAGCTGCATGGTGACGGGCCACTCGAACGTGCAGGTGGCCTGCATGGCGTCCTTGGCGATGTCCACGAGGACGGGGCCGGGACGCCCGGTCGAGGCGATGTGGAACGCCTCGGCGATGGTGCGGGCGATGTCCTCGGCCTTGGTCACCAGGAAGTTGTGCTTGGTGATCGGCATGGTGATGCCGGCGATGTCCGCCTCCTGGAAGGCGTCGGTGCCGATCTGCCTGCTGGCCACCTGCCCGGTGATCGCCACCAGCGGCACCGAGTCCATGTACGCGTCGGAGATGGCGGTGACCAGGTTGGTGGCGCCCGGCCCGCTGGTGGCCATGCAGACGCCCACCTTGCCGGTCACCATCGCGTACCCCTGGGCGGCGTGCCCCGCCCCCTGCTCGTGCCGGACCAGGATGTGGCGCACCTTCCTGGAGTCGAAGAGGGGGTCGTAGGCCGGGAGGATCGCACCCCCCGGAATGCCGAACACGGTGTCGACGCCGACGTTCTCCAGGGCGCGGACCAGCGCCTGGGCTCCGGTCATCTGTTCGGTCGTCATGGTCTGCGTTCCTTGTGAGGTTCCGGTGGAGTGCCGGGTGATCGCCGTGGCTCGGAGTCCGCGGGCCCCACCCGGCGGGCGGTGTGAGGCCAACAAAAAACCCCCGCCGCCGGCTGGCGGTCGAGGGCGCGCGCAGGACGAGGTGCTTGGTCAGCCTGCGCGCCGACCAAGTACTACGAGGATCAGGGAACCACTCTGCACGGGCCTTACTTTCGCCGACTTCCCGGCCACCGTCAAATCCTTGGACAGAATATCTCACCCAGTGAGACGAACGGCTCATCCCACCGGGTGGGACAGCGGCGGCTCGTCGTCCAGCGGCAGCGGTATCTCGCCTGGTAGGGCCTGCGCCTCCAGGTTCGTGCGGACCAGCGACTCCACCCTGCGCGCCGCCATCGGCCTCGCCACCAGGAACCCCTGACCGGCCGGGCACCGCATCGCCCGCAGCAGCTCCAGCTGCTCGGGACGCTCGATGCCCTCGGCCACCACCGTCAGCCCCAGCTCGGCGCCCAGCCCCACGATCGCGCGGGTCAGCAGCGTGCCGGTCTCGTCCGTGCCCAGGGCCGCCACGAACGACGGGTCGATCTTCAGCACGTCCACCGGGAGCTGCCCCAGGTAGGCCAGCGACGCGTACCCGGTGCCGAAGTCGTCGATCGCCAGCCGCACCCCGAGCCGGCGCAGCTCCGACAGCCGCGCCACGCTCTGCCCCGCGTCCTCGACCAGCACCTCCTCGCGGACCTCCACGGTCAGCGCCTCCGGCGACAGCCCCGTGTCCTCCAGCGCCGCCGCGACCGACTCCACGAACCGCGGCGCCTGGATCTGCCGGGCCGTGAAGTTCACCGACAGGCCGATGTCCCACGAACCGCCGCGCCACCGCGCCACCTCGCGGCACGCCTCCCGCAGCGCCCACTCCCCCAGCGGCACCATCAGGCCCGACTCCTCGGCCGGGCCGATGAACTCCTCGGGCGGCACCGACTCGTTGCCACGCCACCAGCGCAGCAGCGCCTCCACCCCCGTCACCCGGGACGTGGCCAGCTCCACCACCGGCTGGAACTCCAGGGCGAACTGCTCCTCGGCCAGCGCCCTCCGCAGATCCGTGCCCAGCTCCAGCCTCCGCACCACGTCCGCGTGCATGTGCGGGGCGAACACCTCCACCCGGCCGCCGCCCAGCTCCTTGGCCCTGGCCATCGCCAGGTCGCCGTTACGGATCAGGTCGGCGGCGCTGCGCCGCAGCCTGCGTCCCGCGTCCCTCGGCTGCGGGGCGGCCGTGGCCTTCCCCTTCGGCGCGCCCGCCGAGCCCGCGGTGCCCGCCGTGCCCTCCTCGTCGCCCGCGAACGCGATACCGATGCTGGCCGTCAGCGCGATCCCCCGGCCCCCCACCCGGTACGGCTCCAGCGTCAGCACGCGCAGCATCCGCTCCGCGAGATCGACCGCCGCCCGCGTCTCCGCGCGGCTGGGACCACCACCCGCCGTCCCGCGCGAAGCGTCCGCCGGAAGCTGCACCAGGACGGCGAACTCGTCCCCGCCCCACCGGCACACCGTGTCATCCGCCTGGACGGTGCCGCGCAGCCGCCGCGCCGCCTGCGCCAGCACCTGGTCGCCCGCCGCGTGCCCGGCCGAGTCGTTCACCGCCGTGAAACCGTCCAGATCGACGAACAGGACGGCGACCCTGCACCCGTCCTCCCCCTCTTGGGGCTGCCGCGACAGCAGCTCCCGCGTGCGCTCCTCGAAGAACGCCCGGTTCGGCAGGCCCGTGAGCCCGTCGTGGAAGGTCAGATGGGTCACCTGGCGGCGCAGCGCCGCCTCCTCGCTGAGATCCCGGGTCGTGATCAGCAACCGGCCCCGCGTCTCGCCCGCGCCGCTGTACCGCGACACCGTCGACTCGGTGGGCAGCCACGTCCCGTCCGACGCCCGGATCCGGAACGCCAGCCGGAACGCGCCGTTCGCCGCCGCCTCCGCCCCCTCGGCGGCCACCGCCGACCCGGACCCGTCCGGCACGACCCCCTCCGGCAGGTCGTCGACGTCCGGGTCGTCCACCGCCTCCTCGGCCTCCCACTCCTCCTCACCGGCCAGAAGCTCCGCGAACACCGCCCGCACCCGCGGCAGGTCCTCGGGGTGGATGATCTCGTGCAGGGGCCTGTCCAGCAGCTCCTGCGGCGCGTACCGGTACATCCGCAGGGCGCCCGCGCTCGCGTACTGGACGACCGCCTTCAGGTCGCAGATCAGCACCGCGTCGTTGATGCTCTCCGACAGCGCGCGGAAATGATCCTCGCCCGAGTCGACCGCGCGCCGCAGCCGCTCGTTCTCCCGCAGCAACCCGGCCAGGCGCACCAGCACCACCAGCGCAGCCGTCCCCGCCACCAGCGGCACCACCGGATCCACGCCGCCCGACACCAGCGCCCGCAACGTCACCACCAGCGCCGCCACGGCCGCCGCCACCGCCGGAACGACCCCCACCCGGCCCAGACGCCACGTCCCGTCCTGCTCGGCCTCGACCGCGGGCACCGGAACGACCAGCGGCATCAGCACCAGCAGCACCAGCCCCGCCACCCGCAGCACATCCGCCGGATCACCCTCGACCCCGCCGCCGCGCAGCCGCATGATCATCGTCACCACGTCGGCCGCGGCGAACGCCGCCAGCGCCCCGTACCCCGTCCACGCCCGCACCCGGTACGAACGCATCGCGCCCACGGCGAACGGCAGCGCGGCGCACAACACCACGACATCGATCAGCGCATACAGCAGCTCCAGCAGGAACTCCGACGGAGTCTCCCCCGACCGGTGATACAGATCCCCGAACTGCGTCACCCAGCCCAGCACGAAAAGCGCCGCCACGAACAAGTACACGTCCGCCGCGTACCGGACCCACGCGTAACCGTCCCGAGGCAGCCGCGCCGGCGCCACCAGCGCCGCCGCCAACGACCCCAGCGCGATCAGATAGAACAGGTCGCTGATCGACAACGACAGCGCACTGCGCGTCGCCGCACCCGACCACAACGCCGAACCCACCGCGGCGATGAACCACGAAGCCGCCGCGACCCCGAACCAGCGCCATCCCGAACCGTCCTGCGGCGCCACCCGGTACGCGCGGAACAACACCACCGCCGCCACCGCCGAAGCCGCCGCCTCCCCCCACGAGACGAACGCCGCGCCGCCCCAGCCCAGCACGGCACCCAAGACGTACAGCGCACCCGCGACCGCGACCATGCCGACCGGCAGCGCCCGCGGCGGAACCCGCCGCTGCGACCACCAGGTCCTGTCGCCGCTCATCGCGCCGTGCCCCCTCCTGCCGTCAGGGCGCCCGGCGACGCGAGAACCGCGCCACCACGCGCCCGGGGAGTGTCGTCATCGAACCGCGCCGATCATCCAGTGCAACGCCCGGCGCGCCGCCAATCGTGCCCCCGCGCGGGGGTGAGCGCCGGGACCTCGGCGAGCGTATCCGCTCCGCCGACGGTAGGTCAGCGACGTTGCTGCATGCGGGATCACCGTGTCGCCCAATGTACGTTCCGTAGGTCACAACAGGATTGAGGGAGTATCTCTGTATCACTGTGGGGGGGCGACCCCCCACACCCCCCGAAGCGGGGCCACCGGCCCCCGCCGCTCGCCTGGCGGCTCGCGGCGGT
>NZ_JBIMPP010000042.1:0-67962 GCF_043906805.1 Actinomadura sp. SCN-SB
CGCAAGCTCGGACCTGCCTTCGGTCGCGATCGCGGCGCTTGGGCGCCGTTCGGGGCTGGTTGGGGCTGAGGTGGGTGGGTTGGGCCGCCTCGGGGTCGGGTCAGGTGCCTGGGTAGGCGCCGCCGCCGTATTGGGCGTCCAGGGCGTCGTAGTCAGGGGTGAAGCCTTTCTTCGGGATGGAATCGGCGAACTCCACGTCCCTCGGCTTCTTGTACGAGGCGATCTGGCCGCGCACATGCTCGACGATCTCCTCGGCCGTGGCCTTCGCGCCCTCCGCGAGCACCACGATGGCCTTCGGGGACTGGCCGAAGCGGTCGTCCGGGACGCCGATCACGGCGGCGTCCGCCACGGACGGGTGGGACTTGAGGGCGCGCTCGACCTCGGCCGGGTAGATGTTCTCGTTGGCCGACTTGATCATCCGCAGTTTCGGGCCGATGAAGGTGATCGTGCCGTCCTCCTCGCGGCGGCCCAGGTCGCCGGTGTGGTGCCAGCCGCAGGCGGTCTTCGCCTCGTTCAGCTCGGGACGGTTCCAGTAGCCGGAGAACAGGCTCTGCCCGCGCGCGCAGATCTCGCCGACCTCGCCCGGCGCGACCTCCTCGCCCGAGGCGTCCAGGATCCGGACGTGGACCAGGGGCGAGCTCCGGCCGGCGACGCCCTTGCCGCCCATGCCCAGGCCGAGGAAGGTGAGCATGCCGCCGACCTCGGTCTGCCCGTACCCGCCCATCTTGGACGCGCACCACGGGCTGTCGTCCACGGTGATCATCTCGTCCCACTCGGGGGAGTGCGAGACGAAGCGCAGGGACGACAGGTCGTAGGTCCGGTCCTTGTTGGCCTCCACCAGACCGTCGATCATGGGGCCGAACAGGAACGCCTGCGTGCACTTCTCGGCGTCGATCAGCCGGCAGACCTCGGCGGGCTCGAACGCGGGCGTGAAGACCAGCTTCCCGCCGATCTGGAACGTCGCCAGCGTGAACATCATCGTGCCCACATGGAACAGCGGCCCGCAGGCCAGGAAGGTGAAGCCGTCCTCCATCTGCCGGACGTGCAGCAGCGACATGCTGTGGGCGATCAGCGCGGAGTGGCTCAGCAGCGCCGCGTTGGGACGCCCGTCGAACGCGGCCGTGTAGAGCGCGAGAACGGGCGCGTCCGCCGCGACCTCGGCCTCGGGCACCGGGACGGCCGCCGCGACGTACGACTCGTACTCCTCGCCCGAGCGCACCCAGCGCGCGTCCAAGGAGACCTGCCCGCGCGCCTTCTCGACCGCCTCGGACTCCTCCCACACGACGACCGTGGGGGTGAGGTCGTCCAGGACGTGGGCCAGCTCGTCGGCGGTCTGCCGCCAGTTGGCCGGGCAGAAGATCGCGCCGAGCCGCCCGCAGGCCAGCAGCAGCTCCAGCACGCGGAAGGAGTTCTGGCCGAGCCACAGCACGCGCCCGCCGGACGTGACGCCGTCCGCGGCGAGCGCCCCCGCCAGCCTGTCCACGCGGTCGTCGAGCTCGGGATAGGTGAGCCGTACGTCGCCGTCGACGACGGCGGTACCGTGCGGCCGGCCGCGCCGGTGCTCGCCGAGTACGTCGCCGAGTGTGAGCCGGTGTACGGACATCGCGCCTCCTAGGGGGGTTCCTAGCGTCCTGAACGGGGGAGCCGGTGTCAGCGGAAGGCCGGCATGACCTCCTTGGCGAAGAAGCGCAGGACCTTGCGCATCTCCTCGATGGGCAGCGGGCGGGTGCTGCCGAAGTCGCACATCAGGTTGCCGAAGCCCATGTCGCGCACCATCTGGATCTGGCCGATCACCCGCTCGGGATCGCCGATGATCTCGAGCTGGTTCCAGCGGAACTCGTTGTCGACCGTCCCGCCCTTGAGGTAGCGGTCCTGGTAGAACTCGAAGCCCTTGGCGGTCTGGCCCGTGGCGGAGTCGATGGGCGCGCTGCGCACGTTGAAGATCCGCGACCGGTCGAAGTTCGCCTCGAACCTGGCCTGGTCCTCGCGGGCCTGCTCCAGCGTCGGCGCCACGTACACCGAACGGCTGGCGACCAGCTCGACGCCGGTGGTGTCGACGCCCGCGGCCGCCGCCTTCTCGTGCCAGGTCCGCGCCGCCTTGGCGATCTTGCTGAACGGCGCGGCCGGGTCGGCGAGGATGGGCAGCCCGCGCGCCGCGTAGATCTCCACGGTCTCCGGGCTGACCGCGGCCACGTGCAGCGGCGGGTACGGGCGCTGCACCGGCTTGGGCATCAGCGTCAGCGGGTGGCGGGTCTCGTGGAAGCGGCCCTTGAACTCGAAGTCGTCCTGGGTCCACAGGCCGAGAATCATCTCCAGCGACTCGTTGAACCGGTCGCGGGCCTCGGCGAGGTCGAGCCCGAAGTTCTCGAACTCGATGCTCTGGTAGCCGCGGCCGATGCCCAGCTCCAGCCGGCCGCCCGACAGCAGGTCGACCATCGCGGCCTCCTCGGCCACGTGGATCGGGTTGTGCAGGGGCAGCACGACGATGCCGGTGCCCAGGCGCAGCCGTTCGGTACGGGCGGCGAGGTTGGACAGCAGGGTGAAGATGTTCGGTACCACGCCGTAGTCGCGGAAGTGGTGCTCGGCGACCCACACCCCGTCGAAGCCGAGCTCCTCCAGCAGTTCGACGATCTCGATCTGGTAGTCGTACACCTCCTTCGCGGTCTGTCCCGCGAACTGGTGGAAGAGGTGGAAGGTCGAGAACTTCATCGGGCGGTCGGCCACGTGTACGGCTCCTTCTTCACCGGTCCTGGCGGGACCGGCCCCGGCGGTCCCGCCCGATACCATCATTGCGTAACAAGCGCTCGCTTGGGAAGCCTAACAGCTCGCCGCCTCCGCGTTCCGTCCCGGCCCGTGGCTAGGCTCGGGGGCGATGAAGAGGCTGCTGATCGTCCACCACACCCCGTCGCCGGCGTTGCAGGCGATGTACGAGGCGGTGCGCGCGGGCGCCGCCACCGACGAGATCGAGGGCGTCGAGGTGGCGGTCCGTCCCGCGCTGACGGCGACGGCCGTGGACGTGCTGGAGGCGGACGGGTACCTGCTGGGCACGCCGGTGAACCTCGGCTACCTGTCCGGCGCCCTCAAGCATTTCTTCGACCAGGTCTATTACCCGTGCCTCGAAGAGACCGTGCGCCGCCCGTTCGGCGCCTACCTGCACGGCAACAACGACGCCACCGGCGCCCTGCGCGCGCTGGAGTCGATCACGACGGGGCTGAAGTGGCGCGCCGTCCGCCCGCCCGTGGTGGTCACCGGCGAGCCGGGCAGGGAGGCGCTGGAGGAGTGCTGGGAGCTCGGCGCCACCGTGGCCGCCGAACTCGGCACGGTGTGAGTTCGGGTGAGATCGCCCGTGTCACGTCGCCCGGCCGTTCGGGCGCGGTGCCGCTACGGTGATCCCATGAGCGGTTTCCGGCATGTCGTGATGTTCGCGTGGGCCGAGGGGACGACGACCGGCCAGCAGGAGGAGGTCGCGGCCAAGCTCTCGGAGCTGCCCGCGGTGATCCCGGAGGTCGGCGCGCTCAGCCTGGGCACCGACGCGCGCGTCAATCCGGGCAACTACGACTTCGTGGTCGTCGGGGACTTCGCCAGCAAGGACGACTACATCGCCTACCGCGACCACCCCGCCCATCGCGCCGTCGTGGACGGCTACATCAAGCCGATCCTGGCCCGCCGGGCCGCCATCCAGTACGAGATGTGAGGCCCGCGGCGGCCATGTCCGGCCGGCGCGTCCCGTCAGGGGCCGCGCCGCCCGCCTGCCGAGCAAGCGCTTGTCTATAACGCACCGGGCGCGTTAGGTTCACCTGAAGGTGCCGCACCGGACGGGGTGCTCCTCCCGTCTCCCCGTCCGGCGGCGCCGCCGGCGCCTCTCGCCGGGAACGGATCGCGCCCCGTTCCCGGCGAGCGGCTTGGGGCAGGGACCTGCGAAGAGGGGACGGGCGCACGCGTGACCGGCAGGCAGGGCTTCTCCGGCAGGGCGGCGATCGCGGGCATCGGGATGACCGCTCTCTCGCGCGCCTCCGGCCGTACCGAACTGGACCTCGCGGCCGAGGCGTCCAGGGCCGCGCTCGCCGACGCCGCGCGCGAGCTGGGCGAGGACGTGCGCCCCGACGCGATCCTCAGCTACCACCTCGGCGACTCGGCCCCCGTCCTGTACGTGGCGCGGGAGCTCGGCCTCCGGGAGCCGGGCTGGCACAACGAGATCTACGGCGGCGGGACGCAGAGCGCGTCCATCCTCGCCGACGCCGCGATGCTGATCGACGCGGGACTGGCCGGGACCGTCCTGATCTACCGGGCGCTCAACGGCCGTTCCGGCAAGCGCATGAACGCGCTGGGGCTGAAACTGGGGGAGGGGACGGAGGAGCAGTTCACCCATCCCTACGGCATGGCCGGTCCCGTCCACCAGTTCGCGCTGGCCGGGCAGCGCTACCTGTACGACACCGGGCTCGGCGAGGAGCACACCTTCGCCGTCGTGTCCCAGTCCAGGGCGCATGCCGCCGCGAACCCCCGCGCGTTGCGGCGCGAGCCGCTGGACCTCCAGGCGTACCTGAACGACCCCATGGTGGCCTCACCGTTGCGCCGCCTGGACTGCTGCCAGGAGACGGACGGCGCGTGCGCGCTCGTCATCACCGGAGCCGACCGCGCTCCCGCGTCCCCGCGCATCCACGCGGTCGTCCGCGGGGGAGGGCCGGGCGCGTCCACCATGGACAAGGCGGAGGACGTCACCAGGCTGTTCTCCTCCTACCTCGCCCCGTCCCTGTACGCGGCGGCGGGCATGAAGCCGGACCATGTCGACGTGGCACTGCTCTACGACGCCTATAGCTGGCTCGTCCCACGCCAGTTGGAGGACTTCGGGCTTGTGCCGCGCGAGGACTTGGGCGCCGTGCTCCGCGCCAGGGGGATCGCCTGGGACGGGGACGTTCCCGTCAACCCCCATGGGGGGCTGCTGTCGGAGGGCTACGTGCACGGCCTCAACAACGTGGCCGAGGCCGTACGCCAGCTACGCGGCACCGGCACCGACGGGCGGGGCGCCGGCCAGGTGGCGGGGGCGTCCGTCGCCTTGTGCACGGGTTTCGGGGGCAGCTACGGGAGCGCGGCTCTCCTCACCAAGCCCTCGTAGCCCCTCGAAGCCCCTTGTAGGGCCGCTCACGGCCCCCGCTCAGAGCATGTTGCGCAGTTGCAGGATGATGTCGCGGATCTCCTGCGGTGTCGGTGCCTCGACCAGCCTCGGCCCGCTCCGCAGCGGGACCATCGCCCACCACGATCCGGTCGCCTCGCCGTACCAGACGCGCACTCCGGGGAACTGACCCTGGAGGCTGCGGACGGTGGCCGCCCTCGCTTCCGCCGGTGTCGGTTCCTCGTGCCCGGCGGCGCCCCGTTGCCCCGTCATCGTCGCCTCCCCCTCCATCTCACCGGTAACAGCGTCCATCCCGCCCGGAACATCGCCCGGTTCGTCAAAAAGTGATGAAAGGCACGCCGGGCTTCCTGGGGAGACGTGGACGCCATGCCCAGCCCGAGACGGGGAGGAAGCGAGAGCGGCGGGGCGAGTGGCCGCGAGCGGCGCCCGGCGCGGGCCGGGCGCGGCGCTCAGTGGACGTTGATCCCGTCGAACATGACCTTGAGGTAGTGCTCGGCGAGTTCGCTGGAGTCGAGCCGGCCGCCCGGCTTGAACCAGCGCACCGCGACCCAGACGGTGTCGCGGATCATCCGGTAGGTGAGCTTGGGGTCGATGTCGGGGCGGAACAGGCCCTGCTCCTGGCCGGCCTTGATGGTGCCCACCCACATCTTCTCCACCTCGTCCTCGGACTTGGTGAGGTAGGCGAACCGCTCCATCCCCTTGAGGTAGTTCCAGTCGTTCTGCATCACCGTGATGGCCGCGCGGTGCGGCTCCAGGGTGCCGAACGCGATACGGACGAGCTTGGCGATGGTCTCGCGCGGGTTCTCGCCCTCGTCGATGGCCCGCTGGTACGCGGTCATGATCTCGTCGAAGAAGCCCGAGAGGATCTCGTCGACGATCGACTCCTTGGAGTCGAAGTGGTGGTAGAGGCTGCCCGAGAGGATCCCGGCCTCGTCGGCGATGTTTCGGACGGTGGTCGCCTGGAAGCCCTTCTCAGCGAAGAGTTCGGCCGCGAGCCTGACCAGGTGCTCCCGCCGCTCGGAGGCGAGGGCGGGGGTGCCCTTGCGGCGCCGGCGGGTGCCGCCCTCGCCAGCGGTACGGGCCCTGGGTCGTCCGGTGTTGGTGCTCGTGGTCGTCACCCTCCCAAGTATGCCGTGCTCGACCAACCGCTTGTTCACATACTCCGTCAACTCCAGGTTAACGTGGCGTAGCAAGCGCTTGGTCCAGATGGTGGCGGACGGAACCGTGATGCGCAACCCCACTGGCGCCCATGCCACGAGCTTCTCTAGTTTCGATCATGACATTCTGGGGCGGGCCACCGATCCCGATTCCGGGCCCGGAGCCCACGCAACCGAGGGGGAGGACGAGATGAGCGAGGAGCCGGCGCCCTGGGCGTCCTCCGTGGCCAGGGCGCGGATCGCCGAGGTCGCGGCGGCGCTGGACGGGCTGGCGCCCGAGCGCGTGACCGAGACCGTGCGGGACGCGCTGCGCGACCACGCCCGGCGCTTCGACGCCGAGGGGATCGTCCTCTACGCGGGCACCAACGTGATGAGCCCGGCGGCGCGCTCGGTGAGCGAGCCGCTGGTGAGCAGCCGGCCCAGCATGGGCTGGCCGGGCGAGAAGTACCAGTCGGGCCTGGACGCGCTCGACACCCTGGAGGTCCTGACCCCGAAACTGATCGCCGGGCTGGTCGGGGCCCGGTTCGCCGAAGTGCGCAGCCACAGCGCCACCATGGCCAACCTCGCCGTCTACACCGCCCTCACCGCGCCCGGTGACACGATCGCGGTGCTCCCGGAACGGGCGGGCGGCCACACCAGCCACCACGCCGTCGGAGCGCCCGGCGTGCGCGGCCTGCGCGTGGTGGACCTCCCCTACGACGTGGACGCCTACGACGTGGACCTGGACGCGCTCCCCGGCTTCCTGGCGGCCGAGCGTCCCCGCCTGGTGGTGATCGGCGCCAGCCTGCTGCTGTTCCCCCACAGGGTCGCCGAGATCGCGGCGGCCGTCGCGGACGCCGGTGCCGTGCTGCTGTACGACGCGTCCCACATGGCGGGCCTGGTCGCCGCGGGCAGGTTCCAGCGGCCGCTCGCCGAGGGCGCCCAGGTGCTCACCTTCTCGACCTACAAGTCGTTCGGCGGCCCGCCCGGCGGCGTGATCGCCACCGACGACCCGGCGCTGGCCGAACGGCTGTCGGCCGCCGTCTTCCCCGGCCTCACCGCGAACTACGACGCCGGCCGTCTCGCCCCGCTCGCGGTCACCGCCGCCGAGATCATGGCGGACGGCGGCGCGTACGCCGACGCCTGCGTCGCCGCCGCCCGCGCCCTCGCCGCCGCGCTCCAGGACGAGGGATTCACGGTCGCGGGCGCGGACCGCGGGTTCACCGACTCCCACCACGTGGCCGTGGACGCGGCGGCGCTCGGCGGCGGGAGCGCGGCCATGGGCAGGCTCGCCGAGGCGGGCGTCTACCTCAGCGCCATCGGCCTTCCCTGGCAGGCGCCCGGCGAGCCCGACCGCGGGCTGCGCCTCGGCACCCAGGAGGTCGTCCGCCGCGGCTTCACCCCGGACGATCTGAAGGTGACCGCGCGGCTGATGGCGGACGTCCTGCTCCGCGGCGCCGACCCCGCCACGGTCCGCGAGGCCGCCGCCGGCCTGCGGCAGGAGATCGCCGCGCGCTGACGGGCGGATCGGCGCCCGGTTTCCCGCTTGTAGCCTTCACGGCATGGCTCAAGCGATCATCTTCGATCTGTTCGGCGTCATCGCCCGTACCCAGACCGAGGCGGCCCGGCGGCGCCTGGAGGACCTCGCCGGGGTCTCCGGGGCGCCGTTCTGGGACGCGTACTGGGCCTGCCGTCCCGCCTACGACGCGGGCCAGGACAGCGCCGCGTACTGGGCGTCGGTCGCCGACCGGCTGGGGACGCGGTTCCCGGACGTCCCCGCGCTGATCGAGGCCGACCTGGACAGCTGGTCCGAGGCCGACCCCGAGATGGTCGGCCTGGTCACCGCGCTCGCCGACCAGGGCAGGACGCTCGGGCTGCTCTCCAACATCATCGGCGACCTGGTCCCGCGCTTCGAGGCCCGCCACGGCGGCTGGCTGGGCCGGTTCGACGCCCTCACCTACTCGTGCGACATCGGCGTGGCCAAGCCGGACCCGCGGGCGTACCGGATCTGCTGCGAGCGGCTGGGCGTGTCCCCGTCCGAGGCGATCTTCTTCGACGACACCGAGCGCAACGTGCTCGCCGCCCGCGAGACGGGGATGCGGGCGGAGGTGTTCACCTCCGCCGACCAGGTCCGCGCGCTCGTCGCCGCCTGAGGGCCCGTCAGCCGGGCGGTGAGGGCGGCAGCTCGCCCTCGGCCCGGCCGCCCGCCTCGGCGGCCTCGGCGAGGCGGTGGCGCAGCATCCGGACCAGGTCCTCGCTCTGCTCGGTGAGGCGCTCGATCGCGGGCAGGGCGAGATCGTCCCGGACGGTGTCGGCGAGCAGCTCGTCGTACTCGTGCGCGCGCTCGGCGAGGGCCTCCACCCGGCGGTGCGCGATCAGCGCCTCGTCGGCGGCCTTGACCCGTTCGGCGTACCGTTCCAGGGCCTCGATCCGCCGGGTCACGGCCTGGACGGACAGGTCCAGCTTCTCCCTGAACGGCCGCAGCGCCGCCTCGACCTCGGGCAGGGACGGCGAGGCCGCCTCGTCCTGCTCGACCCGCAGCTTCGACTGGCGCGCCAGGACCTGGGCGATCTCCCATTCCTGGCGTGGCAGGGTGACGGCGTTGTCGACCGCGTCCAGCAGGCCCTCCTGGTTGACCCGCGAGTCCCGTACGGTGTCCACGGCCGCCTGCGCGCGGGCCAGCAGGGCGCGGGCCTCGTCGTCGAAGTCCTCGGGCGTCAGGTACCGGTCGCGGCGCTTGGCCAGCTCGCGGGCGCGTTGCAGGTCCAGCGACACCGACGGGGAGCCCAGCGCGACCAGCACGGCCATCATCGCCAGGCCGAGCAGCCACAGCGACCCCAGCACCGGCGCGCCCAGCAGGCCCATGCCCAGCACGGTCAGCGGGGCCAGCCAGACCAGCGGGCGGCGCCGCGCCACGATCGTGTCCAGCTCGGTCCGCAGCGTCGGATCGGCGACCGGGCGCAGCTCGAACGGCGCGCCGTCCTCGCCCTTCGCGGGCGAGACGCGCCGCCAGTACGTGCCCACATGGGTCTCGAACGCGAAGTCCGTGGGCGCGATCTCGATCTCGGTGGGGCCGGCGGGCAGCGGCCAGGAGCCGACCGGGTCGTCCCCGCCCGGACCGGTGAACCTGACCCACCAGCCGCCCTTGCCGTCCTCGCACCGGTAACGTCCGGGCGCGACGTCGATCCCCACGAAGAACGTCCCGATCCCCGGAATGGAGTTGCTCCAGGCACCACTGGTCACCGGCGACCTCCGACCCGACCTCTCCCGCCGTGTCCGTCCCCTTGATCGCTCCCTTCGCGTCCGGTTGAACGATCCGGAAACGTCAGGAGTTGCGTACCCACATCGGCCCCAGGAAAGTCACCGGCCACGAATGGAATACTCCTGACCGTGCGTGTTCCCGATGATCCCCGTGACGAGCCGCCGTGGGCGATGCAGCTGGTGGTACGGGCCGAGAAGGCCGCCCCACCGGCGCATTCGGCGGTGTGCGCGGCGGCGGCGACGGCGGTGGTGAGTTTGCTCACCGACCCGCGCGCCGCCGACCCGGAGGGCGAGTGGTACCCCTACGTCCGCCGCTGGGAGTCGGGACGGATCCGTAAGGTGACGCGCCGCGCCCGGGGGGTGCGCTGGCCCGAGGTGCAGGAGCTGCCGGGCGTGACCGTGGACGTGGACGGCGCCGAGGTCCGCGCGTTCGTCCCCGGTCCCGTTGACCAGGTCCCGCCCGCCCTGGCCAAGTTGCAGGTGGCCGGGCTGGACCTCCCCGACGAGGAGCCCAAGCCGCCGCCGGAGCCCCCGTACGCGGCGATCGCCCTGAACCCCCGCGTCCCGATGACCACCGGCAAGGCGGCGGCCCAATCCGGTCACGCCGCCCAGTTGCTCCTGCGCCAGGCGCGCCCGGCGGACGTGATGCCGTGGATCGAGGCGGGTCTGCGCGTTCACATCTCCCGTGACATCTCCTGGCGGCGCTGTGTCGGGCAGGCCACCGTCGCGGTGAGGGACGCGGGCTTCACCGAGGTCCCTCCGGGGACCATGACCGCCATCGCCTGGATCGTCCGCTGACGGCACGGGGGGCGCCTCAGGTGTCCGAGACGCCCCCCGGTCGGGGTGTTCAGCGGTTCAGGGCAGGGTCACCGCTATCGGGGTGATGCCGGATCGCCGGATCAGGGACGCGAGGCGCCCCGCGAACGGGTGGTGGTCGACCGGCAGGCCCTGCGGGTTGTCGATGACGTAGCGCACCGCGTCGCCGGAACGGCGTTCGGTCCACGTGGCGCCCACCGAGCGCAGCAGAGCCTCGGTACGGGCGGCGTCGGCGGCCTTGACCGAGACGCGGATGGGCGACTCGGCCCGCGGCAGCGCCGCGGCGCGCCGGGCCGCCTCCTGGGACGGCGCCGCCTTGGCCAGGCCGGAGACCCGCGCGGACGGGTCCGGGCCGAGGATCGCGTTGACCAGCAGTTCCGCGGTGCCGTCGGTGAAGGCCCGGAAGTTGGGCTCGCCGCCGAACAGCACGGCGCGGCCCTCGCCGACCGGCTCGTCCACGACCGCGGCGGTGCCGCCGAGCTCGGCCGCGCCCCGCTCGAACCCGGACACGAACCAGTCGGGCGAGGTGACGGCCGGGTAGGCGACCGCGACCTTGGCCGGGTCCGGCTGCTTCATGATCAGGTCGTAGGAGTAGAACTGCCACACCGCGGGCCCGACGTCGCGCGCCAGCGGGCTGGACTTGTCCACCGTGACGCGGAACAGCGTGCCGGGGACGTCCGAGGTCGGTTCGCTCAGCGAGGTCGTGGTCAGGCCGAGCCGCGCGGCGAGCTCGGTCCCGCCCTGCCAGCCGATGTACCGCCCGCCGCCCTGCGTCCACTGCCGCAGTGCGGTGCGGCCGGCGTCGCCGAGCTGGTCGTAGGCCGTCCCGGCCGGGCCGTTGGGCACCAGCAGCACCTCGGCGCCCGCGAGCTTGCCCGCCGCCACGTCGGCCGGGTTCAGCAGCGTGTACGGCAGCCTCCATTCGCGGTCGAGCCGGTGCCGCAGCCAGCCCACCGACTCCCGGGCCGACGACGACGTCGCCGACAGCGCCAGGACGCCGATCTTCGGCTTCTTGCCCGGACGCGGAACGCGCACCGCGGGCTGGGTCGGCAGGGGAACGGCGGCGGGACGCAGGTCGGCGCCCGACGAGCCGCCCGGCACGTTGCCCAGCAGCGGCAGGCTCCACGCCGTCACGTCGTAGAAGTACGGGAACGGCGTGTAGGAGTCCTCGTTGAGCATCGCCTGGATCCAGTGCTTCTGGCCCTGCGCCATCGGAATCCAGTACGTGCCCTTGGGCAGCGTCGTCCGCGCCACGGGACGCCCGTACGGCTTGAAGTCCTTCACCGTCAGCGGCCGGACGAGACGATGCACGGTGACGCCCATCCGCTGCAGCCGCCGCACGATGGTTTGCGCCTCGTCGGCCTTGGCTTTGTCGTCTGCGCGCAGGAAGTAGTGCCGCACCTTATGGTCCGGGACGGGGCGGTCGATCGCGTTGGGCGGGTTGTAGATCTGGTTGGGCTCCAGATGCCCCGCCTTGCCCTGCTTGTAGGCGTCCACGGTCATCTTGCGCCACTCGGTGAGGATCTTGTGGCGGTTGGCCGCGCCCGCCGACAGCGACGCCCACTGCGCGATGTACTGCTCGCGGACCTTGTCCGGGTACGGGCTGCCGCCGCCCTTCTCGTAGGTCATCCCGGCGGCGTTGAACCCGGTGGTCGGGACCGAGTCGCCGTACCCCTGGTAGAAGAGGTCGTAGACGTCGCGGTTGAAGAAGTCGACGCCCTGCCGGCCGAACTCGGCGGCGACCGACGGCGAGTAGACGTCGTTGATCCAGCCGACGGCCTCTTCGGGCGTCTCGTGGTAGATCGGGTCGGCGTTCGGCGGGAAGAAGTAGGAGTCGCCGCCCATCTCGTGCGCGTCGATGAACAGCGCCGGCGGGTACTGGTTCAGCATCGAGATCTTGCCGTCGGTCTCGGGCTGGGTGCGGGCGAACCAGTCCCGGTTCATGTCGAACCCGTAGGCGTTCTGCCGGATGCCGGCCTCCCGCCCGTCCGGGTTCTGCGTGGGCAGGAGGACGACCAGCGCGTTGTTCAGCACGTTGGACGCGGCGCAGTCGGTGCGGTCGCCGAGGTCGCGCAGCACCCGCAACGCGGCGTCGGTGCCGCTGGGCTCGTTGCCGTGGATGTTGCCCGCCACCCACAGGATCGGCACGCCGGTCCGGGTGAGCGCCTTGGCGATGCCGTCAGGGGTGCGGGGGTCGCGCAGCAGCGCGGCCTCGGCCCGTACCTTGGCCAGTCCCGCCTTGGTCAGCAGCCGGGGCTTGCCGATGATGGCGTACTTGAGGGGACGTCCCTGGGCGCTGGTGGCCAGGGTGCCGGACACGACGCGCTCGCTCTTGGCGGCGACCGTCTCCAGGTACCGGTCGGACTCGGCGGCCGTCACGGCGCGCTCGCCGAGCTCGATGCCCAGCACCTGCTTGGGGGAGGGGACCTTGCCGCGGTAGACCGGCGTGGTCCGGAAGGGGTCGCAGGCGCCCGGGGCCGCACCGGGAGCCGGGGGATGCGCGGCGGCCGGTGCCGCGAGCGCCGCCGGGACCGTCAGCGACGTGGCCAGCGCCACCGACCATGCGAGTTCTCGGGCTCTCATGGGCGCCAAGCTTTCAGCGCCCGAATCGTTCACCAACGGCAACAATTGCCAAGATCACCGTGGTGGGTCGGGCTCCGGTCGCCCTGGTCGCGTCCGCCCGTTCGGCGCCCGGGCGAGGCGCGGCTGATGGTCCCGCCGTTACTGCTGGTCGGAAGGGTCGGGAAGGGGGAGCGGCCGGGTGGCGTCCGGTGGCGCGGGCCGGTTCTCGGGCAGCGGTGTCTGGACGGTCCGGTCGCCGTCCCCCGCGGCCGGCTCCGGAGCCTCGGCGTCGACCACGGTCCGCGGCGAGCCGTCCTCGGACGGCGGGGGATCCGGGGCCGGGTCGGGGTCGGGGTCGGGCGCAGGCGCAGGCGAGGGGGATGGGGAGGGCGGCGCGGGCGGCCGGGGGCGCGGCGTTCCGAAGGCCGGTGTGACGCGCTGCTGCAAGCGGTTGAGCGCGGCCAGCGCGAACTCCTGCGTCCGGCTCAGGTTCGCGGACGGGGCGGGCACGGGAGCCGGAACGCTCGGCGCGGCGGGCGAAGGCGCGGGCGCGTCCGGCGGCGGCGGCGCCGTACGGGCGGCGGCGGCCCTGCCGACGCGGGCCTTCACGCTCAGCCCGTACGACAGGAAGAGCAGCAGCGCGAACGCGGCCAGGAACACCACGTGCTCCAGCAGCGCGCCCCAGTTGCCCTTGACGAGGTCGAGGAGGGCGAACACGCCGAACCCGGCCAGCCATCCGGCCAGGGCGGGCAGGAACCACACGTCCCGTCGCCGTCCGATACCGGCCACGGCCAGCGCGACCAGCGCCAGCTCGATCGCCTTGACCACGGCGAGCGCGGCGGTGGCCGCCCCGGCGCCGACGTACCCGGCCAGTTCCTCGCGCCGGTCGTCCCAGCCGATCAGGCCGGTGACGAGACCGGTGACCCCGTACGCGACCAGGAACACGCCGATCGGGTAGTGCATGCGGTGCCAGTTCCGCCCGCGTGACGGGACGGACCGCGGCGGGGCGGGCTCGGGCGGGACGGGCGGCGCCAGCGGCGGGGGCGGCGCGGGCGCCTGGCCGGAAACGGGCCGGGGGAGCGGCAGATCGGGCCTGGTGAGGTCCCGGTGCCTGTCCGGGCCGGAGCCCGCTTGCGCCGTCATTCTCCCTGCTCCCCTTCCCGCCGCGTGCTACGCGCAAGATATCTCGGATGGGCTCCGGCCATCCGGGGTAGGAGAGGAGCCGCACCCCCGTGCGGCGCCCGGCACGCGCCGAGCGGTCTTGACACGGGTGGCCGCTGACGGCCGAATGTTGAGGCGCCGAACATATCGGGTGGCCCGCGACCGGCGTCCCGGCGTCTCCTCCCATGTCGGTCACGGCCTAATTGATCAGCGCGTTACTGGATTGTTACGGCTGATCCGGTCTCCGGCTCTGGCGCGCGACTCGGGCGGGACATAAGTTGCGAGGCACAACATTCACCCGGTGTGACCTCGCTCACCGGTGGTCCCACCCCCTAGAAAGGACCCGGGCCCATGCGCAAGGGGATCCTCAGCCTCACCGCCCTGTCGGCGGCCGCGGTGCTCACCCTCGCGGCCTGCGGAGACGAAGGCGCCGACGACGGCGACGGCCAGGGCGCCGCCCAGGGCAAGATCGGCGTGATCCTGCCCGACACCAAGTCCTCGGTGCGCTGGGAGAGCTTCGACCGTCCGTTCCTGGAGCAGTCGTTCAAGGCGGCGGGCGTCCAGTACGACATCCAGAACGCCGAAGGCTCCACCCAGCGCTTCCAGACCATCGCCGACCAGATGCTCACCAGCGGCGTCTCGGTCCTGGTGCTGACCGGGCTCGACTCCAACTCGGCGGCGGCGGTGCAGCGCAAGGCGCAGCAGCAGGGCGTCAAGACCATCGACTACGACCGCCTCACCCTCGGCGGAGTGGCCGACTACTACGTCTCCTTCGACAACGTGAAGGTCGGCGAAGAGCTCGGCAAGGGCCTGCAGAAGTGCCTGGGCGACAAGGAGGCCAACATCGCCTACCTCAACGGCGCGCCCACCGACAACAACGCCACCCTGTTCTCACAGGGCGCCCACAACATCCTCGACAAGGTCGCCAAGTACAAGAAGGTCGCCGAGCAGGCCGTCCCCGACTGGGACAACCAGCGCGCCGCGACCATCTTCGAGCAGATGTACACACAGCAGAACGGGAACATCGACGGGGTGCTGGCCGCCAACGACGGCCTCGGCAACTCGGTCATCTCGATCCTCAAGAAGAACAACCAGGCCGGCAAGGTCCCGGTGACCGGACAGGACGCCACCGTCCAGGGCCTGCAGAACATCCTGGACGGCACCCAGTGCATGACCGTGTACAAGCCGGTCAAGCAGGAGGCCGACGCGGTGGCCAAGGCGGCCGTCGCCGTCCTCAAGGGCGAGAAGGCGCAGACCAACGGCACCACCGACGACCCGCAGGGCAAGCGCCAGGTCCCGTCGGTGCTGCTCACGCCGATCGGCATGGACAAGTCCAACATCAAGCAGGTCATCACCGACGGCTTCGTGAAGAAGGAAGAGCTCTGCACCGGCGCCTACGCCGCGAAGTGCACCGAGGCCGGTATCCAGTGAGCCGTGCTCATCCGGCCTCGGGCGGACGGGTTCCGGATGGACGGTTCCGGCCCCCCGATGGACGGATGACATCGGTTCTGTGACCTCCCGTGGCGGGTCCCGCCGCTGCGGCGCCCGGGATCCGGGCGTCTGGGACCCGCCACGGGTGTCCCCCGTGGAAGAAGGAATTTCGTGGCAGACAAAGGCGAGCCCCTCAACGGCGACCCCGTCCTCCGCCTGACCGGGCTCAACAAGAGCTTCGGCGCCGTCCACGTCCTGCACGATGTGGACTTCGCCGTGCGTGCGGGCGAGGTCATGGCACTGGTCGGCGACAACGGCGCGGGCAAGTCCACGCTCATCAAGTGCATCGCGGGGATCCACCCGATCGACTCGGGCACGATCGAGTTCGAGGGCCGGCCGGTGGAGATCAACGGCCCGCGGGACGCCGCCGCGCTCGGCATCGAGGTCGTGTACCAGGACCTGGCGCTGGCCGACAACCTCGACATCGTCCAGAACATGTTCCTCGGCCGCGAGCGTCGCCGCGGCATCGTCCTGGACGAGGACTCGATGGAGCAGGCCGCCCGGGAGACGCTGGCGCGGCTGTCGGTGCGCACCGTCAAGTCGGTGCGCCAGCAGGTCGCGAGCCTGTCCGGCGGGCAGCGGCAGACCGTCGCGATCGCCAAGGCCGCGCTGTGGGAGTCCAAGGTCGTGATCCTGGACGAGCCCACCGCCGCGCTGGGCGTCGCGCAGACCCGCCAGGTGCTCGACCTGGTCAGGCGGCTGGCCGACACCGGGCACGCGGTCGTGCTGATCTCGCACAACATGGTCGACGTCTTCGAGGTGGCCGACCGCATCACCGCTCTCTTCCTCGGCAGGGTGGCTGCGGACGTGCGCCGCGAGGACGTCACCACCGGCCAGGTCGTGGAGCTGATCACCGCCGGCCGGTCCGGCGATCTCGGGCTCGCGCGGGCGACCGCCGAGAGCATCTGAGGGAGCTTCGATGTCCATCGACAAATCCGTGGGCGAGGGGGCCGCCGTGCGGCTGGCGGACTCGGACTTCGCCGTCGACCGGCGCGTCCAGGACGTCCCCGCGGCGCTGCGCGACTACTGGAACCGGGTACGGGCCGGCGATCTGGGCGCGATGCCCGCGATCCTCGGGCTGCTCGGCCTGGTCGTGCTGTTCACCGCGCTGCGCCCGGAGACCTTCCTGTCCGAGCGCAACATCGCCAACCTGTTCACCCAGGCCATGCCGGTGACGATCCTGGCGATGGGCCTGGTGTTCGTGCTGCTGCTCGGCGAGATCGACCTGTCGGCGGGCGTGGCCAGCGGCGTGTGCGGCGCGGTCATGGCCAAGCTCATCGTCGACTCGGGCCAGCCCTGGTACGTGGCGGTGCTGTCGGCCATCGCCACCGGCATCGTCATCGGCACCGCCATCGGCTGGCTGGTGTCGGTGATCCGGATCCCGTCGTTCGTGGTGACGCTGGCGCTGTTCCTCGGCCTCCAGGGCATCACCCTGCGCCTGATCGGCCAGGGCGGCACCGTCCCCGTGCGCGACGAGGTCATCGTCGCGCTGGCCAACCGCAACATGCCCGTCTGGCTCGGCTGGACGATGGCGGTGGTGGTCGCCGTCGCGTACGCCCTCGTCCAGCTGTGGCGGTGGCGGCAGCAGTCCAAGCGCGGGCTGGCCACCAAACCGGTCCAGCTCGTGGCCGCCCAGGTCGGCGTGGTGGCGCTGGCGCTGCTGTTCGGCACCTACCTGCTCAGCCTCGACCGCGCGCCCAGCCCGGCCGTCACGCTGGCCGGCATCCCCTGGGGCGTGCCGCTCATCGGCGTGCTGCTGATCGTGGCGACGTTCGTGCTGGGCCGCACCGCCTACGGGCGGCACCTGTACGCGATCGGCGGCAACACCGAGGCCGCCCGCCGCGCCGGGATCAACGTGGTCCGGCTGCGGATGTCGGTCTTCATGATCTGCTCCGGCACGGCCGCGATCTCGGGCATCTTCGCCGCGTCCCGCCTCAACTCGGTCACCCCCGACGCGGGCGCGGGCAACACGCTGCTGTTCGCGGTCGGCGCCGCCGTCATCGGCGGCACCAGCCTGTTCGGCGGACGCGGCAAGGCCCGCGACGCCATCCTGGGCGGCCTCGTCGTGGCCACCATCGAGAACGGGCTCGGCCTGCTCGGCGCCAAGGCCTACGTCAACTTCCTGGTCACCGGCGGCGTCCTGCTGCTGGCGGCGAGCATCGACGCGCTGGCCCGGCGCCGCAGAGTGTCGGCGGGCAGATGATGGGCGGCCGGCGGTTCCCCTCCCGCGGCGCCACCGCCCGGGCCTTCGCCCGGGTCCCCGCTCGGCGCCGCGGGAGCCCGGCGGGACGATGACGCGCGGCACGCCCGTACCGGAGGAGCCGGCGGTCCCCGTGGCCGCCGCTCTTCCCGCCGCCGCGTTCCCGGACCGCCTCTCACCTGCTACGCTCACCGGCCAGAGCCTGGTTCCGCGCGATCGCGGTGCGGCACGGTGGGAGCCCCTCGGAATGTCAGCGACACCCGTTCTGGACCTGCGCGGTATCAACAAGAGCTTCGGTCCGGTCAAGGTGCTGCACGACGTGTCCTTCACCGCGCGCCCCGGCGAGGTCACCGCGCTGGTCGGCGACAACGGCGCGGGCAAGAGCACCCTCGTCAAGTGCATCGGCGGCATCCACCCGATCGACTCCGGCCGGTACCTGTGGGACGGGCGCCCGGTCCGCGTCGACAGCCCGCGCGCCGCGTCGGCGCTCGGCATCGAGGTCGTCCACCAGGACCTGTCGCTCTGCGAGAACCTCGACATCGTGCAGAACATGTTCCTCGGCAGGGAACGCCGCCGCGGCATCGTCCTCGACGAGCCGGCGATGGAGGAGCTGGCGATCAGCACGCTGTCGTCCCTGTCGGTGCGGACGGTCGGATCGGTGCGGCGGCCGGTGGCGACGCTGTCGGGCGGGCAGCGGCAGACCGTCGCGATCGCCCGCGCCGTGCTGTGGGACAGCCGGCTGGTCATCCTGGACGAGCCCGCCGCGGCGCTCGGCGTCGCGCAGACCCAGCAGGTGCTGGAACTGGTCAGGCGGCTGGCCGACCGGGGCCTCGCGGTGGTGCTGATCTCGCACAACATGAACGACGTGTTCGCCGTGTCCGACCGGATCGCCGCGCTGTACCTGGGCCGGATGGTCGCGCAGGTGCCGGCGACGGACGTGACGCACGCCCAGGTGGTGGAGCTGATCACCTCCGGCCGCAGCGGCGACCTCGGGCTGCCGAGGGACGCCGACACCCCGCCGGCGCCGGCCCGTCCACGGACCTCCCACTCGGCCTGGGGAGCCCCCGGCCAGGCGGCGGGACCGCCCTCATGATGAGGGCCGGGCCGTCACAAGAGGAGATCCGCCGCCACAACCTGGGGACGCTGCTGCGCTTCGTCCACCTGCGCGGGCCGGCGTCGCGGGCGACACTGGCCGAGTCGCTGGGTCTCAACCGCAGCACCATCATGGCGCTGACCACCGACCTGACCGCGGCCGGGCTGGTGCGCGAGGAACTGCCGCGGAGCCCGGGACGGCGCGCCGGACGGCCGTCGCTGGTCGTGCGTCCCGAGTCCACCCGGGTGTACGTGCTGGCGTTCGACGTGGGCGTCGACCGCCTCGGCGTGGCCCGCGTCGGCCTGGGCGGCACCATCCTGGAACGCCGCGAGGCGTCCCGCACCCGCGGCCCGTCGGACCCGGGCGAGATCGTCGGCGCGCTCGCCGCCGCCGCCCGCTCGCTGATGCGCAAGGCGGGACGCGACGCCGTCTGCGTCGGCGCGGCGCTGGCCTTCCCCGGCACGGTGCGCCGCTCCGACGACCAGATCATGTTCGGCCCGAACCTCGACATCGGCGACCCCGCGCTCGGCGTCGCCCTGTCGCGCCGCCTGGGCCTGGGCATCCCCGTCTCGGTGTGCAACGACGCGAACCTGGGCGCGCTCGCCGAGCACGAACGCGGCGCGGGCGTCGGCTGCGACAACCTCATCTACCTGCACGGGGACGTGGGCGTCGGCGGCGGCATCATCATGGGCGGCCAGCTGCTCGGGGGCCAGGACGGCTACGGCGGCGAGATCGGCCACATGATGGTCAACCCCGGCGGCAGGCTCTGCGGCTGCGGCTCGCGCGGCTGCCTCGAAGCCGAGGTGGGGGAGCGGACGCTGCTCGACCACGCAGGCCAGAAGGAGTCGCCCGGCCTGGTGGGACGCGACGCCGTCCGCGCCGTGGTGGACGCCGCCGACCGTGGCGACATCGCCGCCCGCGACGCGCTGCAGCGCGTCGGCACCTGGCTCGGCTGGGGAGTGGCCAACCTCGTCAACATCTTCAACCCGGGCCTGGTCATCTTCGGCGGCACGCTGCGCGACATCTACCTGGGCGCCGCCGCCCAGGTGCGCAGCGTCGTGGCCACCGGCGCGCTGGCCGCTCCCAGGGAGCACGTCCGGCTCCGCACGGCGGCCCTGGGGGACGACACGACGCTGGTGGGCGCGGCGGAGTTCGCGTTCGCCGAGGTGCTGGCCGACCCCGTCCAGGTGCTGGCGCGGCTCAGGGCGCCCGAGGACACGCCCGTGTAGAAGGCTGGGCCTCAGCCGGAGAAGCGGCCGTAGGTCCCCCGGTAGAACAGCAGCGGGTCGCCGTCGTGGTGCTGGTCCAGGTGGTGGACGCGGGCCACGACGATGACGTGGTCGCCGGCGACGTGCGTGTTCTCTATCTCGCACTCGAGCCAGGCCAGGGCGCCGTCGATGACGGGGCTGCCGCTGGGGGACTCGGTCCAGCCGATGTCGGCGAACTTGTCGCCGCCCTTGAGCGCGAGCTGCTTGCAGATCCGGAGCTGCGGCTCGCTGAGGATGTTGATGCAGATCCGCCGGGCGCCGCGCAGCCGCGGCCAGGTGGTGCTGGTGTGCGCGACGCAGAAGGCCACCAGCGGCGGCTCCAGCGAGACCGAGGTGAAGGAGTTGGCGGCCAGGCCGGTGGGACCTCCGGTGGCCGGGTCGATGGCGGTGATGGCCACCACCCCGGTCGCGAACCTGCCCAGCACCGACCGGAAGCGAGCGCCGTCGATGCCGGTCACCTGCGCGTCGGTCGTGGCCCTTGACGATCCGTTCGGGGATCCGTGCATGCGGCGTTCCGTTCCGTGGCCGAGGTGCCGATCGGCCGGACCGGCCACGGTGACCGCGGCGGCGGTCGGTGCGTGGGCCATCGGACCCGGCTCCCTTCTCTTAGCCAAGCGCTTGCTTGGACGATAGGCGCGCCCCGTTCCGGGTGTCAAGCCGGTTCCGAGCGCCGTTCGGGTGATGCCGGTCGCGTTGACAGGGCCGCCCGCGGGCGCCTACCTTGGAAGACAAGCGCTTGCTTGGTGACTCGGAGGACGGATTGGGAACCTTCCGCGACCGCACCGCGATCGCCGGCGTCGGCTACACCCCGTTCAGCAAGAACTCGGGGGTCTCCACCCTCACCCTCGCCGTCGACGCCATCCTCGCCGCGCTCGACGACGCCGGACTGACCGTGGACGACGTGGACGCCCTCGCCACACACCGGGTAGGCGACTCCACCCCGCCCTGGGTCGTGGCACCCGCGCTCGGCGTCCCCGAGGTCACCTGGTACCTCGACCAGTTCGGCGGAGGCAGCGTCTCCCACTCCGTGGTCGGGCAGGCCGCGATGGCCGTCGCCTCGGGAGCCGCCCGCACCGTCGTGTGCTACCGCGCCATCAACGCCCGTTCCGAATTCCGCATGGGCGGCACCGGACGCGGCCCCGCCCAGATCTTCGACGTCCAATACCAGGCGCCCTACGGATACTTCGCGCCCCCGCAGCAGTTCGCCATGTACGCGCGGGCCCACATGAACGCCTACGGCACGACCAGCGAACACCTCGGCCACATCGCGGTCGGGCAGCGCGCCAACGCGGTGAAGAACCCGCGGGCCCTCAAACGCGACCCGATCACCCTCGACGACTACCTCGCGTCCCGCTGGATCGCCGAGCCGTTCCGGCTGCTGGACTGCTGCCTGGAGACCGACGGCGCGTGCGCCGTCGTCGTCACCTCCCGGGAACGCGCCCGCGACCTGCGGCACCCCCCGGTGCTGATCTCCGGCGCCGCGTGGGGCGGCGGCGACAGCTTCTTCTCCGGCGCCGGAAGCGGCCCGTCCGGCACCGACTTCACCGTGACCGAGGCGGCCCGGCTCGCGCCGCGCCTGTACGCGATGGCGGGCGTGGGACCGGACGACATCGACTTCGCCGAGCTCTACGACTGCTTCACCTACTCGGTGCTCGTCCAGCTTGAGGACTACGGGTTCTGCGCCAAAGGGGAGGGCGGGCCGTTCGCCGCCTCGGGCGCCCTCGCCCTGGACGGCGACCTGCCCGTGAACACGCACGGCGGCTTTCTGTCGGAGGGCTACGTCCACGGCATCAACCACATCGCCGAGGCCGTGGCGCAGCTACGCGGAAGGGCGGGGGACCGGCAGGTGCCCGGTGCCGAGGTGGGCCTGTCGACGTCCCAGCCCGGCTACGTCCTCGCCGGCACGTCCGCCCTGATCCTGAGGAGTGACCGGTGAACCTCGGAGTGCGGCCGGAGCCCGATCGGGACTCGGCGCCATGGTGGGAGGCCGTGCGCCGGCACGAGCTGACGGTGCAGAAGTGCGGCGGCTGCGGCACGCTGCGCTTCCCGGCGCGGGCCGTGTGCAACCACTGCCGGAGCCGCGCGTCCGAATGGGTACCGGCGCGCGGCACCGGCCGCGTCTACAGCTGGATCGTCAACCACCAGGTCTTCATGCCGAGCATGCGGGACGCGGTGCCGTTCCCCGTCCTGCTGGTGCGGTTGGATGACGGCGACGACCTGCTGATGTACGGCAACCTGGCCGAAGCGTCCCCCGACGTCCTGCGCCCGGAGCTGCGCGTGGAGGCCGTCTTCGAGGACGTGGACGACCACACCACCCTGATCAACTGGCGCCCAATCCCCTAACCCCAAGGGCCCCTAACCCAAGGGCCTCCTACTCAAGGGCCTCCGACTCAAAAGCCCCTGTCACGAGGCGCCCCTGAGGCGCCCCTGTGCCCCAAGGGGCCGCTGACCAGAGGCCCTGCGAGATCTGATCAAAGGCCCCGCGGGGGCGCCCCCCGATTCGATCGTCTCGCGGGTGGGGGTGGTGGCGCAGGAGAACCGGGCCCTGTGGATAACTTCGGGTTCAGCCCTGCTCCGTGGCGGCGCGGGCGTGGAGGGCCGGTTTGTCGATTTTACCGTTGGGGTTGACGGGCAGCGCGTCCACCAGGACGACCCGGCGCGGGACCTTGTAGTTGGACATGTTGGCGCGCGCCCACTCGATGATCCCCTCCGGGGTCACGTCGCCGCCGGGGGCCGGGACGACGTAGGCCCGGCCGACCTCGCCCTGCCGCTCGTCCGGGACGCCGATCACCGCGACCTGCGCGACCCCCGGGCACTGGAGCAGAAGACCTTCGATCTCCGCGGGGTACGCGTTGAAGCCGGAGACGATGAACATCTCCTTCTTACGGTCGACGATCGAGAGGTTGCCCGCCTCGTCGAGTTCCCCGATGTCGCCGGTGTGCAGCCAGCCGTCCTCGTCCACGGCCTCGGCGGTCCGCTCCGGGTCGCGCCAGTAGCCGCGCATCACGCCGTACCCGCCGACGAGGATCTCGCCGCGCTCGCCGGGTGGCAGGTCCTTGCCGTCGTCGTCCACGACGCGCACGCTCACGCCCGGCACCGCGCGGCCGGTGGAGGACGCGATCACCTCGACCGGGTCGCCGGCCCGGGTCATCGAGATGACGGTGCCCTCCATCATCCCGTAGGCGTTGATCATCCGATCGAGTCCGGCGCGGTCCAGCAGCCGGCGGATGAGCTCGGGCGGGACGGCGGCGGCCCCGCAGATCGCGACGCGCAGCGAGGAGACGTCCCTGGGGTCGGGGCCGTCCAGCTCGTCCAGGATCTTGAAGAACATCGGCGGCGCCCCCGCCAGGACGCTGATCCGCCGCTCCTCGATCAGGTCCATCAGCTTGTCGGGGACGAACAACGGGATGGGCATCATCGTGGCCTGTCGCAGCACGCAGGCGAGCAGGCCGGCGTTGATGCCGAAGCCGTGCGAGAACGGCGCGATGATCGGGTAGCGGTCGCCCTCGCGCAGCGTCACGATCTCCGACCAGTCCCAGTAGCCGCGCAGAAGCTGCTCGTGGTGCAGCATGACGCCCTTGGGCGTGCCGGTGGTCCCGGACGTCGCCATGATCTCGGCCAGGTCGTCCGGGGCGACCGACAGGGCGCGTTCCTCGGCGGCCTCCGGGGAGATGGACGAGGCGCCCGCGGCGAAGTCGTCCCAGCGCAGGGCTCGGCTCGTGCCCGGGTCCGCGTCGCCCAGGACGACGACGTGCTCCAGTTCGGGGAGGGTGTCGCGAACCTCGGCGAGCATGTCGAGGTAGGACGTGCCCATGAAGCCTTCGGCGACCAGCAGCACCTTGGCGCCGACCCTCTGGAGCATCGCGCCCGCCTCGATGCCTTTGAAGCGGGTGGACAGCGGGGCGATGATGGCGCCCGCGTCCCAGATCCCGTACGCGGCCACCACCCAGTCGGGGGTGTTGGGCGCCCACACCGACACGCGATCGCCGGGGGTCACGCCCAGGGCCATCAGCGCGCGTGCGACCTCGCTCGCCTTCCGCGCCAGCTCGCTCAGGGTCAGCGTGGCGCCGTCCGAGACGACGACCTCCACGTCCCCGTGCCGCGCGGCCTGGTCCCGGAGCATGCGGGGGATCGTGTGCCAGTCGGGTACGGGCCGCAATTCCCTCTCCTCCATCGCGCCTCCTGGAGTGCGTACGCCGGTGACTATGACAGCTCGGTGCGGTCCTGTCCCAGGTGGTGGCCGCGCAGGTCGGTGACCGTGCCGGGACGGCGTTCCTCGGAGACCCGCTCGTCGATGACGACGTCGATCGAGATGGGGGTGAGTGCGTAGAGGGCCTGCGCGATGCGCGACTTCCACATGGGGTTCTTGACGAGGGTGTCGCGGTTGAAGGTGATGTGCAGCGCCGCGGCGTCGAGGGTGCCTTCGCGGCTGACGCGCAGGTCCCACTGGCTGACCCCGTCGATGCGGGCGAGTGCGGCACCCACCTTGGGCACCGACAGCCAGCGTCCCCGTACCAGTACGTGGTCGCCCACGGTGTGCGCAGGTGCCGGGATGCCCTTCTCTCCGCCTTCGAGCCGTACGGCCTGGCCTGTGCGAAGCGGCGTCTCGCCTAGGGACGAGTGCCAGGACGGTGTGAGCACGACCTCTGCGAGCCCGTCACCGTAGGGGGCGTCGAGCGTGACGTCCTTGTCCACGGGCGCGAGCGCCAGGAGGCCGTCCCGTACGGGGGTCAGCGAGGACTCGGACGGGGCGCGGTGCGCGATCGGTACGCCGAAGAAGGGGTCCGCGTACAGTTCCCGGATCGACGCCTCGAATTCCGTGGCGAGCTGCCGGTAGCTGTTGGGCGATGGCACCTCGCCCACCAGCAGGATGTGGCGTAGCTCAAGGTCGAGGGGATCGAGCAGGAACTCCAGGTGCAGCCGCGCCAGGAAGTCCATGGCCCCGGTCGGGGTGGTGATGAGCGTCGTGGCTTGCACGCTTTCCAGCGCGGTGTGCAGGCGCATGCGTCCACGTGGGCCGACGCTGGCCGCGGCCTGCGCGACCCCGGCGGCGGCCTCGGCGAACAAGGGGCCGCTCTGCTCGCCATCGTTGTTGAGCGCGACGACGACGCGGTCGCTTGGGCCGAGACCGGCGGCGGTCAGCGTGTCCGATGCCAGCTCCAACGCCGCCTGACGGTCGGACGCGGCCAGCGGGACGACGGGCCCGCCGTCCGGGGACACCAGCAAGAGGCCCTGTGCGGTTCGCCCGGCGGGGAACGTGCTACGGGTCGGCCAGCTCACTTCGCCTCCCGCGCTTCGGTGGCCGCGCGCTCGCCCGCGGGGACGACCTCGCTCATGAAGAGCTTCATGGAGTTGCAGACGTCCTCATGGCCGAGGCCGCCGACCTGGACCTGGAGGATGAGGTCGGTGGCTCCGGCGGCCTCGATCCGCTCGACGGCCTTGCGCGACCCCGCCACGTCGTCGATGACGACCATGGTCTCCTCGCGCAGGATGGCCATCGCCTCCTCGGGCGGCATGCCGACGGCCTGCTGGCCCAGCACGCGGTGCGTGGCGTGCCGCGCGTCGGTGTAGTCGGGTGGCGCGACCAGGTTGATCTGGCGCCGCAGGTACCACAGGACGGGGTCGGCCGCGGTGTCCACGGCCTCCTGCTGGGTGGGCGCCACATGCCAGGGGATCATCAGCCCGATCCGGCGGGTGGCCGGGTCGAACCCGTTCTCGGCCAGGCACTCCTTGTACTTGGCGATGTCCTTCGCGACGTCGTCCAAGCCCTTGAGCATGGTCATGCCGAGCAGGTTGTAGCCCTGCTGCGCGGCCGCGAGGTACCCCTCCAGGGAGGTGGAGGCGACCCACACCGGGGGGTGCGGTTCCTGGGTGGGACGCGGGTAGACGCCCACGTCGGGGATCTCGAAGTACTCGCTGGAGCGTGTGACCGGCCGCCCGTCGGCGTTCCAGATCGCCAGGACGGCCTCCAGCGACTCCTCCCACAGCTTCCGGGACTGCTCGAACGGACGCTGGAACGCCTGGTACTCCAGCGGGGAGGCGCCGCGCCCCGTTCCGAACTCGACCCGGCCGCCGCTGATCACGTCCAGCGTCCCCACCCGCTCCGCGGTGCGGATCGGGGACTGGAACGGCAGCAGCACCACGCCGAGGCCGAGGCGGATGCGCTCGGTCCGCTGCGAGATGCCCGCCAGCACCAGGTCGGGCGCGGAGGAGTGGGAGAACCCGCGGGTGAAGTGGTGCTCGACGAACCAGGCGGTGTCGAAGCCCAGCTGGTCGGCCAGCACCACCTGGTTCATCACGTTCTCGAACGCCCGCCGTTCGATCTCGCGGGACCGCCCGCGCACCTCAAGTTCGTAGCCAAGGCTGACCCGTAGGGACGTCAATCGAGCCTCCGGTGATGCATTCGCGACCATATGACCAAGCGCTCGCTTGGGAGATTATCAGCAGCCGACCACGGCAACAAGTCATCGCGGGGCCTCCGGGGCGCCGCGACCCCGCCGAAAACCCGTCCGGAATCGGGGGAAACCCCCGTTACGATCCGGCCATGGCGGTATCGGCGGTGATCTTCGACTGGGGTGGCACCCTCACCCCCTGGCACGACATCGAGCTCGGCGAGATGTGGCGGCGGATCTGCGCCGCGCACCTCGACCCCGACCGCGTCGAGGAGGTGGCCAAGGCGCTCCTGGACGCGGAGGACGAGCTGTGGCGGCGCGGCAGGGACGAGCATCGCAGCGCGACCCTGGACGAGGTGTTCGCGCTCGCCGGGGTGGAACCCACCGAGGCCATGCTGGCCACCCAGTTCGAGGTCTGGACCCCGCACACGTTCACCGATCCGGCGGCGCCCGGCGTCATCCGCGAGCTGCGCGAGCGCGGCATCAAGGTCGGGGTGCTGTCCAACACGATGTGGTCACGCGACTGGCACGAGCGGATCTTCGCCAGGGACGGGGTGCTCGACCTCCTGGACGGAGCCGTCTACTCCAGCGAGATCCCGTGGACCAAGCCGCACGCCGAGGCGTTCCGCGCCGCGATGGCCGCCGTCGGCGTGGACGACCCGTCCGCCTGCGTGTACGTGGGGGACCGCCCCTACGACGACATCCACGGCGCCAAGTCGGCGGGGCTGCGGGGCGTGCTCGTCCCCAACAGCACGGTGCCGGCCTGGGACGAGGTCACCCCCGACGCGATCATCAAGAGCCTGGACGAGCTGCTCCACCACGTCGACCGCTGGTCAGGGGCCTGAACACGCCTGAGGGGCCTGAGGGACTGAGCACGACCCGCGTGCCGTGATAGTTGAGGCATGCCTGTTACGTTCCGCCGCCCCGGCTTCGTGTGCACCGACCACGTCCTGGAGGTCCCCCTCGACCACGACGACCCCCAGGGACGGACGATCGAGGTCTACGCGCGGGAGGTCGTGGCCCCCGACAAGGAGGGGGAGGACCTGCCCTGGCTGCTGTTCCTCCAGGGCGGGCCGGGGCACAAGGCGACGCGCCCAGGGGAGGGCGGGGCCTGGCTTGAACGGGCCCTGCGCGACTACCGGGTGCTCCTCCTCGACCAGCGCGGCACCGGGCGCAGCACCCCGGCCAACCGGCGGACCCTGCCCGCCGACCCGGCCGAGGCGGCCGACTACCTCCGGCATTTCCGGGCCGACTCGATCGTCCGGGACGCCGAACTGCTGCGCCGCGCCCTGAACGGCGACCGCCCGTGGAGCGTCCTGGGCCAGAGCTACGGCGGCTTCTGCACGGTCACCTACCTGTCCCTGGCACCGGACGGGATGCAAGAGGCGTTCATCACCGGCGGCCTGCCGAACCTCACCGGCGGGCCGGACGAGGTCTACCGGGCCGCCTACCCCCGGGTCCGGGCCGCCGCCGAGCGGTACTTCGCGCGCTACCCCGGCGACCGCGCGGCGCTCGACCGGGTGCTGGAGCACCTGGACGGCAACGACGTGCGGCTCCCCGGCGGTGAACGGCTCACGCCCCGCAGGCTGCGCACGGTCGGGATCGCCCTCGGCTCGTCCGCCCGGTTCGACGGCCTGCACTACCTCCTGGAGGAGGCGTTCGCCGGGACGGAGCTGTCCGACACGTTCCTGCGCACCGTGGACGAATGGGTCACCTACGCGCACCACCCCCTGTACGCGCTGCTCCACGAGGCGATCTACTGCCAGGGAACGGCCTCGAACTGGTCCGCGCAGCGTGTCCTGGGCGAGTTCCCCGAGTTCGAGGCCGAGTCGCTCCTCTACGGCGAGATGATCTACCCCTGGTTCTTCGACGAGGATCCCGCGCTGCGCCCCCTCAGGGACTGCGCCGAGATCCTGGCCCGGTACGAGGACTGGCCCGCCCTGTACGACGTGGGGCGACTGGCCGCCAACACCGTCCCGGTCGTGGCCGCGGTGTACTACGACGACATGTACGTGGACCGGGAGCAGTCGATGCGGACGGCCGCGTCCATCAAGGGCCTGCGCACCTGGGTCACCAACGAGTACGCCCACAACGGCCTGTCCCTCGACCCGAAGGTGCTCGACCGCCTCATCGCGATGAACCGCGGCCTCGCCTGACCTCAGCCGCCCAGGGCGTGCGGCGGCAGGCCGGGGAACGCGGACGGCGGCGAGGTGGGCCGTCCCGCATCGGCACGCCAGCGCACGGCCCTGGCCATGGCGTCCTGCATGGCGCGCGCCGCGAGCGTACGGAGCGCCGCATCGGGCGAGCCCGCCAAGCCCGCGTAGGCGGTCACAAGGTCGTCCTCCAGGACGGCGGCGACCCGCGCGGCGCTACGGGTGGACGTGACCGGCGCCGGCAGCGTGTAGGCGACCGCCGCCGCATCCGGCTCGGCGCCCAGTGCGGTGATGCGGGCGGCCAGGGCGTCCCGTTGGGCGCGGTGGGTGTTCCAGAGCGTCCTGGCCCTGCGCTGGAGCGCGCCCCGTACCCGTGCGCCCACAACCCCGTACCCGTAGACCGCCGCGTGTTCGGCGCGCAGAGCGGCCTGTAACGCGTCCACCGAAGTCACGGCTCCACCCTGGAAAGAACCGCCGCGTGGCCAGCCTCGCACGCACCGATGCTCGCCAGCAACTGGGCCAAGCCCGGCGTGGCCCTGGAGACCTCGGCCACCCGGGCGGCGGCGGCCCTGGCCTCCGCTTCGCGTAACTCCTTCAACGCCTCGGACGCCTTACCCGGTGCCTGGACGACGCGCGGCGCCGGGAGCGCGCCGCCCTCGTGTGCGCGGGCGCCCGTCCCGGGGACGTAGTGGCGGCGCAGCACGGCCAGGTGCTCCCGGTGGTGGGCGAGCGGGCGGTCGAGGTGCCGGGCCAGCGACGCATGAGCGCGGCGGGCCGCCTCGTACGAAGCGATGAGATCACGCTCGGCCGCCATGACCCCTAAGAGAAGCGGTACGGCCGGGTCGGGCGCGTGGGCGTGCCCGTCCTCCGGGTCGCCGCCGCCCCCGCAACCGGCGAGCAGGGGCACGGCCAGTGCGGCGCCGCCTCCCACCACCGCGCGCCGGGACACGGCGGCGGACGCCGGGCCGTCGCGCGGTCCCGCCCCTGGCAACCTGGCTCCTGATCGACTTTGTGGCGCTGCCGGGCCGCGACGAGCGATGCGCCCATCGGGCCAGCTCAAGCATTCCATATCCGGCGCGCCGGTGACCCGCCCGAAAGACCGCTGAGGTGCCCGGCTGTCGATAGTCTTGAAGAACGACGCGAAGGGCAGGCAATACGCGGCGATGCCCGCACAACTCAGAGGAGGTCCCATGGGCGGGGAGTCCGGCGGTGGACGCGCTCACCGGGGCCACGACGGCCGGAGCCGCGACCACCGCGACCACCGGAGCGGCCACGGCGCCTCCGCCGCCGTGGGCCGGGCGGAGACGGTGGCCGCGCTGCGGAGGCTGCTGGCGCCCGCCGTCACCGAGGCGGGCTTCGACCTGGAGGAGGTCGACGTGCGGCCCGCCGGGAGGCGGCGGCTGGTGCGGATCGTGGTGGACGCCGACGGCGGCGTGAGCCTCGACGACATCACCCTGCTCAGCCAGACCGCCTCCGGCCTGCTCGACGCCTCCGACGTCATGGGCGCCGGGCCGTACGTGCTCGAGGTGACCTCGCCCGGCGTCGACCGCCCCCTCACCGAGCCCCGGCACTGGCGCCGCGCCGCCGGGCGGCTGGTGGTGGCCCCGCTGGCCGAGGGCGGCCAGATCGAGGGCCGGGTGGTCGAGGCCGACGACGAGGGAGTCGTGATCGACGTCGTCACGACCGCCAAGGGCGGGCCGAAGGGCTCTCAGGGACCTGGCAAGGGTCCCGGCAAGGGGCCCGGCAAGGGCGGCCCGCAGCCGAAGACGACCAGGCGCCGGTTCGCTCTCGGTGAGCTGGGCCGCGGCAGGGTGCAGGTGGAGTTCCGCCCCGCCGCCGGCGCGGCCGCCGGTGACGCCGCGGAACCGCGTTCTCCGGCCGAGCCGGATACCTGTTCGCCGGCCAGGCCGGATTAGAGGGGGGAACCTCGTGGACATCGACATGACCGCTTTGCGGAGCCTGGAGAGCGAGAAGGACATCTCGCTCGACGTGGCCGTCAAGGCCATCGAAGACGCCCTGCTGATCGCCTACAACCGCACCGAGGGCGCGGCCCCGAAGGCGCGGGTCGAGCTCGACCGCGACACCGGCCACGTCACCGTGTGGGCGACCGAGACCGACGAGTCGGGCGAACCCATCAGGGAATACGACGACACCCCGTCGGGGTTCGGCCGGATCGCGGCCACCACGGCCAAGCAGGTGATCCTGCAGCGGCTGCGGGACGCCGAGGACGAGCTCACCTTCGGCGAGTACGCCGGCCGCGAGGGCGACATCGTCTCCGGCATCATCCAGCAGGGCAAGGACCCGCGGAACGTGCTGGTGGACCTCGGCAAGATCGAGGCGGTGGTGCCTCCGCAGGAGCAGGTGCCCGGTGAGTCCTACGACCACGGCGAGCGCCTGAGGGCCTACGTCGTGCAGGTGCGCAAGGGCCACCGCGGCCCGTCGGTGCAGTTGTCGCGGACCCACCCCAACCTGGTCCGCAAGCTGTTCGCCCTGGAGGTGCCCGAGATCGCCGACGGCACCGTCGAGATCGCCGCGATCGCCCGCGAGGCGGGACACCGCACCAAGATCGCGGTGCGCTCCCGCAAGCCCGGGGTGAACGCCAAGGGCGCCTGCATCGGCCCGCTCGGCAGCCGCGTCCGCAACGTGATGCACGAGCTGCGCGGCGAGAAGATCGACATCGTGGACTGGTCCGAGGACCCGGCCGAGTTCGTGGGCAACGCGCTGTCCCCGGCGCGGGTCTCCGCGGTCGAGGTGGTCGATCCGGACGCGCGGGTCGCCCGGGTGATCGTGCCCGACTACCAGCTGTCGCTGGCGATCGGCAAGGAGGGGCAGAACGCCCGGCTGGCCGCCCGGCTGACCGGCTGGCGGATCGACATCCGGTCCGACACCGAGCAGATCGAGCGGCCCGCCCAGGCGTCCTCGTCCCCGTCCGAGGCCGCCACCGGCGACGGCACCGCCCAGGCCCAGTCCTAGCCGTACCCGCCCGGCCCTGCCGCCTGGTAGTACGTGCCGCGCCGGGCCGGCGGAGCCCGGGGCCCGGCCTGAGCGGCGATGGGACCTGCCAAGTGGGGCCCCGGGCATAGTGGGGCCGCACGACGCGTTATACGGTCGTCGGCGATCCTAAACGGAATGAAGCGGCCGGATCCGGCGAAATTGGATCATGAGGAGCGCATGCGACAGGTCACGCCGACGCCTCGGCGCGGTAGACTTCCCTCACGTGGCCGTACGGTCCCCCAGCGCACCTGTGTGGGCTGCCGGGTTCGCGCGGCCAAGACCGACCTGCTGCGTCTGGTGGTGGTCGAGGGCGTGATCGTCCCCGACCCCGCGGGACGGCTGCCGGGCAGGGGTGCGCATCTGCATCCCGACCTGGGATGTCTCGAGCTCGCCGAGCGACGTCGGGCGTTCCCCCGGGCCTTTCGCCTGGCGGGGCCGCTCGACACCGGTGTGCTGCGCGACAGACTTGCGGCCCCGGCGCCGCGGCAGCAGGATGGCCGAATGGTAAGCGACGTCTAGTCGGAAGCAGGTCGAGATTGCTATGAGCGCTCGATGAGCACGCCGCGATGAGTACGGCAAGTTAGCGACGGCCCGGAGGCCGCACCCCCGGGCCGAGTAGGGAGTGCAGTGGCGAAGGTCCGGGTTTACGAGCTCGCCAAGGAGTTCGGTGTAGAGAGCAAGGTCGTCATGGCCAAGCTCAACGAAATGGGCGAGTTCGTGCGGTCGGCGTCCTCCACGATCGAGGCGCCGGTCGTTCGCAGGCTCACAGAAGCTTTCTCCAATTCTTCATCCGCCCCCGCCAAGCAGGGGGACAAGAAGGTCGCGTCCAAGCGTCCCGCCCCGCGCCCGCAGGCGCCGCGGCAGGGACAGGGTGGCGCGGCCGGTTCGGCGTCTCCGGGCGCCCAGCGCGGTGCCCGTCCGGCACCGCCCAAGCCGCAGGCCCCGCGTCCGTCCGCGCCCCGGCCCGGCCCCGCCGGTCCTGGTGGGCAGGGCGGCGGCCAGGGTGCCGCGCCCCGTCCCGGGCCGCGTCCTGGTCCGGTCCCGCCCGCGCCCAGCCAGCCTGTGACGCCCGCCGCCTCGGCTTCCCCCGCGCCGCCCGTACCGAAGGCGCCCGGTGGCGGCCCTGCGGGCGGTCGTGACGGCGGTCCCCGCGACGGCGGCCCGCGTCCCGGTCCGCGCGCGCCCAAGCCGGGCCCGCGTCCCGGGCCTCGTCCGGGTGCCGGTGGCGGCGGCCGTGGCCCCGGTGGCCCGCGTCCGGGCAACAACCCCTTCAGCTCGACCAACACCGGCATGGGCCAGGCGCCCAGGCCGGGTCAGGGCCCGCGTCCCGGCCCGCGTCCGGGCGGCGAGCGCTCCGGCGACCGTCCCGGCGGTCCGCGTCCGGCGGGTCCGCGTCCCGGTCCCGGTGCCGGCGGCCCGCGGCCGAACCCGGGCAACATGCCGCCGCGTCCCGCGGGCGGCCCGCGGCCCAGCCCGATGAACATGCCGTCCTCGCGGCCGTCCGCCCCAGGGCGTGGCGGCGGCCCCGGCGGCCCTCGTCCGGGCGGCGGTGGCCGTCCCGGCGGCGGTCGTCCGGCCGGTGCCGGGCGTCCCGGCGGCGGCGGTGGCGGCTTCGGCGGCCCGCGTCCCGGTGGCGGCCGTCCCGGTGGTGGTGGCGGCTTCGGCGGTCCCCGTCCAGGCGGCGGTGGCCGCGGCCGTGGCGGCACGCAGGGTGCCTTCGGGCGTCCCGGCGGGCGTCCCGCACGCGGGCGCAAGTCGAAGAAGCAGCGGCGTCAAGAGTTCGACCAGATGCAGGCGCCGGCGATCGGCGGCGTCCAGGCACCGCGCGGTAACGGCAAGGTGATCCGGCTGCCGCAGGGCGCCACGCTCACCGACTTCGCCGAGAAGATCGGGGCGAACCCGGCCTCGCTGGTCCAGATCATGCTGCACCTGGGCAAGATGGTGACCGCCACCCAGTCGGTGGAGGAGGACGACCTCCAGGCGCTGGGGCTCGAGCTGGACTTCGACGTCCAGGTCGTCAGCCCCGAGGACGAGGACCGCGAGCTGCTCGAGTCCTTCGACATCGAGTACGGCGAGGACGACGGCGACGAGAGCCACCTGCGTCCGCGCCCGCCCGTGGTGACCGTCATGGGTCACGTCGACCATGGTAAGACCAAGCTGCTGGACGCCATCCGGCACGCCAACGTGCAGGCCGGCGAGGCCGGTGGCATCACCCAGCACATCGGCGCCTACCAGGTGCACACCGAGGTCGACGGCGAGGAGCGCAAGATCACCTTCATCGACACCCCGGGTCACGAGGCGTTCACCGCCATGCGTGCCCGCGGTGCCGACACCACCGACCTGGTGGTGCTGGTGGTCGCCGCCGACGACGGCGTCAAGCCGCAGACCACCGAGGCGATCGACCACGCCACGGCGGCCGGGGTGCCGATCGTGGTGGCGGTCAACAAGATCGACGTGCCCGGCGCGGACCCGCAGCGGGTCCGGGCCCAGCTCACCGAGTACGGCCTGGTCGCGGAGGAGTTCGGCGGCCAGACCCTGTTCGTCGACGTCTCCGCCCGCCAGGGCACCAACATCGACGGGCTGCTCGAGGCGATCATCCTGACCGCCGACGCCGAGCTGGACCTCAAGGCCAACCCGGACATGCCGGCCCAGGGCTCGGCCATCGAGGGCCGGCTCGACCGGGGCCGCGGCACCGTGGCGACCGTGCTGGTGCAGCGCGGCACGCTGCGGGTCGGCGACTCGATCGTCTGCGGCGTGGCGCACGGCCGCGTCCGGGCGATGCTGGACGAGAACGGCAACAACGTCGACGAGGCGCCGCCGTCCCGCCCGGTGGAGGTGCTCGGCCTGACCGCGGTGCCGGACGCGGGCGACAACTTCCTGGTCGTCGAGGACGACCGGGTGGCCCGCCAGATCGCCGACCGGCGCAGCACGCGCAAGCGCAACGCCGAGCTGATCCGCAGCCGCCCGAGCGTCACCCTCGAGGACTTCATGAAGAGGGGCGAGCGGCAGGAGCTGCTGCTCATCCTCAAGGGCGACGTGTCCGGCTCGGTGGAGGCCCTGGAGGACTCGCTGTCGAAGATCGACGTCGGCGAGGACGTCAGCCTGCGGGTCATCCGCCGCGGTGTCGGCGCGATCACGCAGGACGACGTCAACCTGTCGCTGGCCTCCAACGGCGCGGTGATCATCGGCTTCAACGTGCGGCCCGAGCGCAACGCGCAGGAGCTGGCCGACCGCGAGGGCGTGGACATCCGCTTCTACTCGGTCATCTACCAGGCGATCGAGGAGGTCGAGGCGGCCCTCAAGGGCATGCTGAAGCCGGAGTTCGAGGAGGTCCAGCTCGGTACCGCGGAGATCCGCGAGATCTTCAAGGTGCCGCGGATCGGCAACGTGGCCGGCTCGATGGTCACCTCGGGCGTCATCCAGCGCAACGCCAAGGCGCGGCTCGTCCGCGACGGCACGGTGGTGGCCGACAACCTCACGGTGACGTCCCTGCGCCGGTTCAAGGACGACGCCACCGAGGTCCGCGAGGGCTTCGAGTGCGGTATCGGCATCGGCTACAACGACATCAAGCTCGGCGACGTGATCGAGTGCTTCGAGATGCGGGAGAAGCCCCGCGACTGAGCCCTCGTCCGCCGCGGGACGGACGGGACGGCCCGTCCGGGAGCGTCGTGAACGGGCCGCGGCGCGGCGCCAGGTGGGATCCCCGATCCACGCCTGGGCGCCGCGCCGCGGACGTGCCCGTTCCGGCGGTCTCGGCGCGGGGTCCCGGCCCGTGCCGCCGCGGCGTCGCGGAGCCCGGCGATCCCGATCGGGCGTGGCCCGTGCCGGTACGGCATGCCGGGATCGCGGTGTCCAGAGGACGCGGATGGCCGTGTGCGGCCGGGAACAACCCGTTCGTCCGGACAGGCCGGTTCGGCATACCCTGCCAGGCAGGGCGCGCCCCTTCCCCGTCCGGGACGGACGCGAACGTTCCGGGCCGCTCGTCCGCTGTGCCGCCTCCCGGTGAGGCGCCCAACTGAATCAGAGGTGATCCATCAGGTGTACGTGGGTGCGCTGACACTCGACCTGCTGCTGGGGGACGTCCGCTCGCTCAAGGAGAAGCGCTCGGTCGTCCGTCCCGTCATCGCCGAGGTCCGCAAGCGGTTCCCGGGCGTGGCCGTCGCCGAGACCGGCGACAACGACCTGTACCGCCGCGCGGAGATCGGGGTGGCCGTGGTGTCGGGCAGCGCGGGCAACTGCACCGAGGTACTGGACCAGTGCGAGCGGCTGGTGGCCGGTCGCCCCGAGATCGAGCTGCTGTCGGCACGGCGGCGGCTCTACAACGGCGAGGACTGACCTTCTCGCCAGGACCATGGAAAGGGAGTGCGATCATGGTGGACGCAGCGCGCGCGCGGAAGCTCGCCGACCGCATCCAGCAGATCGTGGCGGAGATGCTGGAGCGGCGGATCAAGGATCCGCGGCTCGGCTTCGTGACCGTGACGGACACCCGCATCACCAACGACCTGCGCGACGCCACCGTGTACTACACGGTGTACGGGTCGGACGGCGAGCGGGCCGAGACGGCGGCCGCCCTGGAGAGCGCCAAGGGCGTCATCCGGAGCGAGGTGGGCCGCAAGACCGGCGTCCGGCACACCCCGAGCATCACCTTCGTCCAGGACTCCCTCATGGAGAACGCCGCCCACATCGACGACCTGCTCGCCAAGGCCCGCGCCAGGGACGAGGAGGTCGCCAGGGCGGCGCAGAACGCCACCCACGCAGGCGACGCCAACCCGTACCGTGCCGATGACGTTACGGAGAGTGACGAAGTCGGCGAAACAGGCGACGACGAGGATGGCGACTTGGGACACTCGTCATCGTGAACGAGCCGGTGACTGGCCGGACGCGGGCGGCGGGGCCCGTCTGGACCAGCGATCACGAGGCCACGGGACCGGTCCGGGCCGCGGCGGCGCGAGGGGCCGCCGTCGACCACGCGCGGGCACGGGCGCGAGGCCCCGTCCCGCATGGCGTCCTGCTGCCCGCCGTCTTCTCGCCGGGCTCGCCCGGCCCGGTGCCGCCCGGCTCACCCGAGGCGTGGCCGGGCGGCGGCGACCGGCGCCAGGCCGGCGGGCCGGGCGGCCTGGACGACCCGCGTGACCGTTCGGGGGGCGGAGGCGGCGCCCACTGGGCCGACCTCGACTGGGACGGGGCCGTGGAGACCATCCGGGCCGCCGGCGACATCTGCCTGGCCTGCCACATCTCCCCGGACGGCGACGCGCTCGGCTCCATGCTCGCCCTCGCCCAGGCCCTGCGCTCCCTCGGCAAGCGCTGCGTGGCGTCGTTCGGCGAGCCGTTCACCGTCCCGGCCAGCCTGCGCTTCCTGCCCGGACAGGAACTGCTGATCGAGCCGGCGCGGATGCCCGCGGCCCCCGACGTGATGATCACGCTGGACGCGGCGGGCGCGGATCGGCTCGGCTCGCTGGCCGGCCGCGCCGCACGGGCCCGATCGCTGGTCGTCATCGACCATCACGCGTCCAACACCGGCTTCGGCGCGGTGCGGCTGGTCGACCCGGCCGCCGCCGCCACCGCCGTGCTGGTGGACGAGCTGATCCGCAGGCTGGGCGTGCCGCTCACCCGCGACGTCGCGCAGTGCCTGTACGCGGGGCTGGCCAGCGACACCGGCTCGTTCAAGTACCCGTGCACCACGCCGCAGGTCCATGACATGGCGGGACGGCTCCTGGCCGTGGGCGTCCGACCCGACGCGGTCAGCCGCGAGCTGTGGGACCGCGCCCCGTTCGGCTACCTGATGGTGCTGGCCGGCGCGCTCGGCCGTGCCCGTTTGGAACGTGACGCCGCGGGCGGCCTGGGCCTGGTCTGGACGACCGTCGAACGCGCCGAGCGCGACAGCCGAGGCGTCCCCTACGACCAGCTCGAAGGCGTCATCGACCAGCTCCGCCGCACCGACGAGGCCGAGGTCGCGGTCGTCTGCAAGCAGAACGACCAGGGTGACTGGTACGTCTCCACCCGTTCCAAGGGCACCGTCGACGTGGGACGCGCCTGCGTGGCCTTGGGCGGAGGCGGCCACCGCACCGCCGCGGCGTTCACCGCGACCGGCGAGCCCGCCGACATCCTCGACCGGTTCCGCGCCGCCCTGCGGGGCACGCCGTGACCGATCGGAAGGGGCCCCCGTCGGGGCTGGTCATCGTGGACAAGCCCGCGGAGTGGACGTCCCATGACGTGGTGGGGAAGCTGCGCCGCCTGGCCGGGACCCGGCGGGTGGGGCACGCCGGGACGCTCGACCCCATGGCGACCGGGGTGCTGGTCATCGGGGTGGAGAAGGCGACCCGGCTGCTGGGCCATCTGGCGCTGACCGAGAAGGGGTACGACGCCACCATCCGGCTCGGCCAGTCCACCAACACCGACGACGCCGAGGGCGAGATCACCGCCACCGCGTCCGCCGCGTCCGTCACCGAGGCCGAGGTGCGCGCCGGGGCGGCCGCGCTGACCGGCGCGATCCGGCAGGTCCCGCCGCAGGTCAGCGCGATCAAGGTGGACGGGCGGCGGGCGTACACGATGGCCCGCAAGGGGGAGCGGGTCGCCCTGGAGGAGCGCCCGGTCACGGTGCACTCCTTCACGATCACCGGCATCCGCCGTGAGGGCGACCTGCTGGACGTGGACGCCTCCATCGCCTGCTCGTCCGGCACCTACATCCGGGCGCTGGCCCGCGATCTCGGCGCGCGGCTCGGCACCGGAGGGCACCTGACCTACCTGCGCCGCACCCGTGTGGGCCCGTACGACCTGAGCATGGCCCGCACGATCGAGCAGCTCGAAGAGAAGCTGGACATCCTCCCGATCGGGGAGGCCGTGGCGGCGGTGTTCCCGCGCCGCGAGGTGGACGCGGAGGACGCCCGCAAGGTCATGCACGGCGGCCGCCTGCCCGCCATCGGACAGGGACCGGGCCCGGTCGGCGTGTTCGCCCCCGACGGCACCCTGCTGGCCTTGGTGGAGGAGCGGGGAAAGGCCGCCAAACCGCTGGCCGTCTTCGTCCCGTAGGGGACGCTTCTTCCCCGTTCCCGGAAGCCGTCAGGGCGCCGACACGGCCGGGAACTGGTTTCGGACGCCGCTCACATGGCACGATCCGAGTCATCGGCGTGTTCCCCCCAGGTTACGTGGCAGGGCTCACGCGGTCGGTCCCTTCCCCCTAACCTACGGTCGCGTAACCTACGTTACCGTAGGTTGTTGAGTGAGGAGGTCGCCAGTGACACCGCACAGCCACCGATTCACTGCGTCTTCGACCGAGGCCGCGACCGGCGACCGGGACGCGCGAGAGGCCGAACCCCCCGCCGCCGTCCGCGCCATGCCCGGCCCGGAACCGGAGGCCGCGTCGCCGACCCGGCCCCGCCTGCGCGGCTGGCTCCACCTGGGCGCCTTCCCCGCCGTCCTGCTCGCGGGGCTCGTCCTGATCGCGCTCGGGCCCACGCTGTCCGCCCGGCTGGCCTCCGCCGTGTACGTCGCGACGTCCGGACTGCTCTTCGGGATCTCCGGCACCTACCACCGGCAACGGTCCACCCGGCTCCTGGAGGTGCTGCGGCGCTTCGACCACGCCAACATCTACCTGATCATCGCGGGCACCTACACCCCGTTCGCCGTCGTCGCCCTGGACGGCGCCGTCCGCGCCGTCGTGCTCACCGTCATCTGGACGGGCGCGATCGCCGGCGTCGTCTTCCGCACCACCTGGGTCGCCGCGCCGCGCTGGCTGTACGTCACCCTCTACATCGCGCTGGGCTGGGTCGCGGTGCTGTTCATGCCCCAGTTCCTGGAGGGCGCCGGGGTCGCGGCCTGCGTCCTGGTGGCCCTGGGAGGCGTCGCGTACAGCGTGGGCGGTGTGGTCTACGGGCTTCGCCGTCCCGACCCGTCCCCGCGGTGGTTCGGCTTCCATGAGGTCTTCCACGCCTGCACGCTGGCCGCGTACATCATGCAGTACGTCGCCGTGTCCCTGGTCATCTACCAGTCGGCCTGAGGTCGGGGCCGTTACCAGCGGGTAGAATCAAGACACCCGCCCCTCGTACACCCCGCATCCGAGCCGCATGGCAGTCTTTAAGGCGTCTGAAGACGAGACAGACCGGCAGGCAGGTCGAACTCAGGGAGAGCATGGTGCGGCGCTGGCATGGCCTCGACGAGGTTCCCGCCGACTGGGGCAGATCGGTCGTGACGATCGGAGTGTTCGACGGTGTGCACCGCGGGCACCAGCGGATCGTCCGCAGCGCCGCCCAGACGGCCCGCGAGCGCGGGCTGCGCTCGGTGGTGATCACCTTTGACCCGCATCCCGACGAGGTCGTGCGCCCCGGCACCCACCCGCCGCTGCTGACCACCACCCGCCGCCGCGTCGAGCTCCTCGAAGGTCTGGGCACCGACGCCGTGGCCGTCGTCCCGTTCACGCTGGAGCTGTCCAAGGTGCCGCCGGACGAGTTCGTCCAGTCGGTCCTGGTCGACCGGCTGCACGCGGCCCACGTGATCGTGGGGGAGGACTTCCGCTTCGGGCACCGCGCCAAGGGCGACGTGGCGCTGCTGATCGAGCTCGGCGAGAAGTACGACTTCACCGCCGTGGGCATGCCGCTGGTCGCCAACGGCGACACGATCTCCTCCACCTACATCCGCTCCAGGCTCGACGCCGGTGCCGTGGAGGACGCCGCGCACGCGCTGGGCCGTCCCCACCGGGTCGAGGGCGTGGTGGTGCGCGGCCACCAGAGGGGGCGGGCCCTCGGGTTCCCCACCGCCAACCTCGAAACGCACCCGCACACCGCCATCCCCGCCGACGGGGTCTACGCGGGCCGCCTGGTGTGCGACTCCGCCCGCTATCCCGACTTCAGCTGGCCCGCCGCGATCTCCATCGGCACCAACCCGACCTTCGAGGGCGGCGAACGCACCGTCGAGGCGTACGCCTTGGACCGTGACGACCTGGACCTGTACGGCGAGCACATGGCGGTCGACTTCCAGGCGCGGATCCGCGACACGCTGAAGTTCGACTCGATCGACGCTTTGATCGAGGAGATGCACCGCGACGTCGCCCGGGCCCGCGAGATCACCTCGTCCTGACCCGCGGCGCCGCCATGGTACGGTGAAGAGTCGCCGGGGAAGGCCCCGGCTTTGGCGTGCTGCACCCTCATGCGGCCGCCCATCTTCCACGCACCACGCGGACCGCCGCGCCTCATCGCGCGGGATCTGCGGGTTGACGACCCATCGAAGGAGCCTCGTGTCGCTCGACACCGCCACCAAGAAGCAGATCATCGCCGAGTACGCGACCAGTGAGGGTGACACCGGATCCCCGGAGGTCCAGGTCGCGCTGCTGACCCGGCGGATCAACGATCTCACCGAGCACCTCAAGGAGCACAAGCACGACCACCACAGCCGCCGCGGCCTCCTGCTGCTGGTCGGCCAGCGTCGCCGTCTCCTGAAGTACCTCGCCAACAAGGACATCAACCGCTACCGCCGCCTGATCGAACGCCTGGGCCTGCGCCGCTAGCGAACAAGGGAGCGACCCCGGGGCCGCTCCCTTTTCCGTACGCCGCACAGAGGCGTCCCCGGCCGCCGGGCGGCGGCAGGGTTGTGACGCACAACGCCCCACGCCGCGTAAGATTGCGCAAAACAGAGTTACGGCATTCGCGGCAACGCCGTGGACAGGCCAAGGGCCGGTCGACCGCCAACCCGCGCGGCATGTGACTGTTCGGGCGAATCCCATGAACCGCTCAGGTTGCGGCTTCGCAACACCGCCGCGTTCGGCCAAGGCGGTGTTTGTAGGGCCACGGCTCTCCGGGTAGGACTCATGAGAGCCCGCGTCCACACGGACACGGACTCGCCGGCGCTCTTCAGCGGATCACAACCGCCGGAGGCCCGGACCCACAACAGACCGCGCCCGCGGCGGACGAAGGTCCGCCATAGATCCGGATGCCAGCGGTAGATCTGGGCCCAAGCGGACCGAGATCCGTAGCGGATCGCGGCGGCCGTGGTGGGACTGTGGCGGACGGTGTTCGCAGCGGTTCCGCGGCGTGCAGCGGATCAGGGTTCGGCGCAGGCCGGATCTGCGGCGGCCGGCGGCTCGTGGTAGGTCGCGCCACGCTGTGGGCCAAGGTCTGCGGCCGGTCCCAGGGCTCGTAGCCGCCGTGGGGCTGCAGCGACGGATGTTCGCAGCGGTCATGCGGTACGCAGCGGGCCGGGATGCGGCGCAGGCCGGGACCGCGGCGGACTGAGTTCCGTCGTGGCTCGTGGCGGACCCGGGTCTGAGCGGACCGGGGTTTGTGGCGGGTCTCAGGGCTCGTAGCGGTCGTGGGGCTGCGGCGGACGGAGGTCCGCAGCGGCCTTGCGGTTCGTGGCGGGTCGGGATCTGGTGCAGGCTGGGTCTGTGGCGGGTCGCGGTCGGCGGTTGATCGCGGCGCGGCGGTCCGAGATCCGTGGCGGATCGCGGCTCGTGGCAGCCGTGGGGCTGTGGTGGACGGATGTTCGCGGCGGTTTCGCGGCGCGCGGGCGGGTCGGGATCTGGTGCGCATCTGAGATTCGTGGCCAGCGGGTCTCTGCCGGGTGCGCGGCTTGTGAGGGCCGCGTTCGCCGGCGGGTGGAGTTGGGCGGTGCCGTGACAACGTGGGCTTTGGTCGGCGGGATTTTGGCAGACCAAAGCCGCAAAACCGGCGCTATGGCGTCCCGTGGGGTTGCGAGGGACGCTGGCGGGCCGGTACGCAAGACCCGGGACCCGTGGGTGCCGGAGGGGCCGTGACCGGTCATTCGGACGCTCGGCCCGGTACAACTGAACCTCAACCCCGTACAACTGGACAAACGGAAACCGCGGATACCCGCCCTGGTGCGGCCGGTCCTCGGTAGTGGCTTCCGGATCATGCCCCGTCCCGGCGGTGGCCGCGGATCCGGGCGCTTCGATCGAAGACCGGCACTGCGCGAAGCCACGGCAGAAGACCGCGGGAAACGACCGGAACCTGAGGAGGTTTCCCCGTGACAGATGCCGTGCGCATCGACGGCGCGCAGAGCGCCGAAGCAGTGATCGACAACGGTGCCTTCGGCACCCGGACCATACGGTTCGAGACCGGACGGCTCGCCCGGCAGGCGGCCGGTTCGGCCGTCGCCTACCTCGACGACGAGACGATGGTGCTCTCGGCCACGACGGCGTCCAAGAAGCCCAAGGAGAACCTGGACTTCTTCCCGCTGACCGTGGACGTCGAGGAGCGGATGTACGCGGCGGGCCGGATCCCCGGCTCGTTCTTCCGCCGCGAGGGCCGTCCCTCCGAGGACGCGATCCTCACCTGCCGGCTGATCGACCGGCCGCTGCGCCCGTCCTTCACCAAGGGCCTGCGCAACGAGATCCAGATCGTCGAGACGATCCTGTCGCTGCACCCCGACCACCTGTACGACGTCGTCGCGATCAACGCCGCGTCGATGTCCACGCAGCTGGCCGGGCTGCCGTTCTCCGGCCCGATCGGCGGCGTCCGGGTGGCGCTGATCGACGGCCAGTGGGTGGGCTTCCCGACCCATTCCGAGCTGGAGCGCGCGACGTTCGACATGGTCGTGGCCGGCCGCGTGCTGGCCGACAGCGACGTCGCGATCATGATGGTGGAGGCCGAGTCCACCCGCGACACGCTCCGCCTGGTGAGCGAGGGCGCCGTGGCGCCGACCGAGGAAGTGGTGGCGCAGGGCCTGGAGGCGGCCAAGCCGTTCATCAAGGTCCTGTGCAAGGCACAGAGCGAGCTGGCCGCCGTGGCGGCCAAGCCGACCGCCGAGTACCCGCTGTTCCCCGACTACACCGACGACGTCCTGGAGGCGGTCAACGCGGCGATCTCCGCCGAGCTCGCCGAGGCGCTGACCATCGCCGGCAAGCAGGAGCGCGAGGCCCGGCTGGACGAGATCAAGGCGTCCGCGGCGGAGAAGCTGGCCGCCGACTTCGAGGGCCGCGAGAAGGAGATCTCCGCGGCGTTCCGCGCGGTCACCAAGAGGCTGGTGCGCGAGCGGATCGTTCGCGACGGGCTGCGCATCGACGGCCGTGGCGTGAAGGACATCCGGCAGCTCACCGCCGAGGCGCACGTGGTGCCCCGGGTGCACGGCTCGGCCCTGTTCGAGCGGGGCGAGACCCAGATCATGGGCATCACCACGCTGAACATGCTCCGCATGGAGCAGATGATCGACACGCTGAACCCGGAGCGCACCAAGCGCTACATGCACAACTACAACTTCCCGCCGTACTCCACCGGTGAGACCGGGCGGGTCGGCTCGCCCAAGCGCCGCGAGATCGGTCACGGCGCCCTGGCCGAGCGCGCCCTGATCCCGGTGCTGCCGTCGCGCGAGGAGTTCCCGTACGCGATCCGGCAGGTGTCGGAGGCGATCGGGTCCAACGGCTCCACGTCGATGGGCTCGGTGTGCGCGTCCACCATGTCCCTGCTGGACGCGGGCGTCCCGCTGAAGCAGATGGTGGCGGGCATCGCGATGGGCCTGATCCACGAGGGCGGCGAGTACGTCACGCTGACCGACATCCTCGGCGCCGAGGACGCCTTCGGCGACATGGACTTCAAGGTCGCCGGGACCCGTGACCTGATCACCGCGCTGCAGCTGGACACCAAGCTGGACGGCATTCCCGCGTCCGTGCTGGCGGCCGCGCTGCGGCAGGCCAAGGGCGCCCGGCTGGCGATCCTGGACGTGATGGCCGAGGCGATCTCGGGGCCCGCGGAGATGAGCGAGTACGCGCCGCGGATCATCACCATCAAGGTGCCCGTCGACAAGATCGGCGAGGTCATCGGCCCCAAGGGCAAGATGATCAACTCGATCCAGGACGACACCGGCGCGGACATCACGATCGAGGACGACGGGACCATCTACGTCGGCGCCACCGACGGCCCGTCCGCCGAGGCCGCGCGGCAGGCGATCAACGCGATCGCCAACCCGCACATGCCCGAGGTCGGCGAGCGCTACCTGGGCACGGTCGTCAAGACCACCACCTTCGGCGCCTTCGTCTCCCTCCTCCCGGGCAAGGACGGCCTCCTGCACGTCTCGCAGATCCGCAAGCTGCACGGCGGCGCCCGGATCGAGAACGTGGAGGACGTCATCTCGGTGGGCGAGAAGATCCAGGTGGAGGTCACCGAGATCGACCAGCGGGGCAAGCTCTCCCTGGTCCCGGTCGAGGTCGTGGAACGCGAGGCCGCCGCCGCCTCGGAGAACGGTCCCGCCCCCTCCTCCGAGGCCGAAGGCGAGGCCCCGTCCGCCCGCGACAGCGAGTCCGGTGAACGCCGCCCGCGTCGCCGCCGTACGCGCCGCGGCTCCGCCGACGAGGCCCAGCGCAACACCTGAACCGCATGACCATCACCCGACCGGCCTGCGCTGCGCGCAGGCCGGTCGCCTTTTCAGGCGTCGCCCTACCCACCCGGCCACGCCGCGCGAGCCGACCCGCTGCCCCGACAGCAACCGCTCCCGGCTTCGCCTGGCTCGATCGCCCTTTACCTCCCTCAACTCCGCTCACTCCCAGACCACGTTGGCGGCTGCCGCGCGGCGTTGGCCCGGGAGCGAGGCAGTCCGCTTGCTGCGTGAGCACGGGGAAGGGGCGTCACAACGGTCCGGCTCTGTCCAGCCGCGATGGGAGCACTGTTCGCGTCGCCGTCGTACGCGCCATGGCTTCATCGATGGGGCTCAGCGCAACACCTGAGCCGCATAACCACCCTCGCGCGGAGCACAGGCCGGCCGCCTTCTCAGGGGCGGCCCTTCTCGCCCGGCCACGCCGCGCGAGCCAGCCGGCCCAAGGGCGACCGGTCCCGGTCTCGCCTGGATCGATCATCCTTCGCTCACGTCCGCACCACGTTGGCGGCTGTCGGGCGCGGCGCTGGGGTCATGGGCGACGTCGTCCGCCTTTCGCCCAATGCGTCGGCGAAGGTGTCACCCGTTCCGGACCGGGCGGTGGCGTGGGCGGGGAGGGAGCGTTCGCCGCTGGGGCGGTGATCGGTGGTGGTGCGGACTATGGGGGTCGAGCCTTACTCGGGCGGTGGGGGAGGGGCCTGACCGGGTTCGCCGACGGGTTTGTGGCTTCTGCGGGCCCGGGGTGGGTGTCTGTGTGGGAGGAGGATGAGCCGCGTTTGTGGAGGTTGCTTTGGGTGGGGGTACGGGCTGGTGGCGTTGGTTGGGTGGGGGTTTGGCGCCGGGCTGTGGTGTGGACGGGGTTTTGTGGGTGGGATTTTGGGGTGGCTGGTGGTGGCACCATGGTTGGGGTGCTGCGGCCTGTGGTCGGGTGGGCTGTTCGTGCTGGCCGGGCTGGGGTTCGGCGGTAGTTCGGTAGCGTTTGTCGATCGATGATGGAGAGCCACCTGTGATGCAGTCGGCCATGGTGCAGGAACCCGGCACCACCGAGACGATCCACCCCGGCGAGGGCGGTGCCGGCGTGGTGCGCCGGACCGTGCTGCCCGGCGGGCTGCGGGTGATCACCGAGACGATGCCGACCGTCCGGTCGGCCGCGTTCGGGGTCTGGGCGGGGGTCGGGTCCAGGGACGAGTCCGTGGAGGACGCCGGCGCCAGCCACTACCTGGAGCACGTGCTGTTCAAGGGGACGCGGCGGCGGTCCGCGCTGGAGATCTCCGCGGCGATCGACGCGGTCGGCGGGGACCTCAACGCGTTCACCGCCAAGGAGTACACGTGCTACTACGCGCGGGTGCTGGACGCCGACCTGCCGCTGGCCGTGGACGTGGTCTCCGACATGGTGGCCTCCTCGCTGAACCGGCCCGAGGACGTGGAGGCCGAGCGCGGGGTGATCCTCGAAGAGATCCACATGCGCGACGACGACCCCGGGGACCTGATCCATGACGAGTTCTCCATGGCCCTGTACGGGGACGTGCCGCTGGGCCGTCCCATCCTCGGGACGGTCGACTCGATCAACGCGCTGACGCGGGACCGGATCCACGACTACTACCGCCGGCACTACGTCCCCCCGAACCTGGTGGTCGCCGTCGCCGGCAACGTCCAGCACGAACAGGTGGTCCGGCTGGTCGCCCGGGCGTTCGAGGAGCATCTGACCGGTGACGCGCGGCCCTTCGAGCCGCGGATCGGCGGTGAGCCGGTGCCCGCGTCGCCCGCGGTGCGGGTCGTCGACAAGGACACCGAGCAGGCCCACGTGATCCTCGGCGGCGTCGGCGTCGCCCGGACCGACGACCGGCGGTTCGCCCTGGGCGTGCTGAACGCGGCCTTGGGCGGCGGGATGTCGTCCCGGCTGTTCCAGGAGGTCCGCGAGCGGCGTGGACTGGCGTACTCGGTCTACAGCTACACCTCCCACTACGCCGACACGGGGATCTTCGGGGTGTACGCGGGCTGCCGGCACGGCAAGGTCGACGAGGTGCTGTCGATCTGCCGGGACGAGATCGCCCGCATCGCCGACCGCGGCATCGAGGGCGAGGAGCTCGAACGCGGCAAGGGCCAGATGCGCGGCGCGATGGTGCTGGGCCTGGAGGACAGTGGGTCCAGGATGAGCCGCATCGGCAAGAGCGAGCTGGTGTACGAGTCGCTCCTACCGGTGGACGAGGTCCTCGCCAGGGTCGACGCCGTCACCCCCGACGACATCCGCGCTGTCGCCCAGGCCGTTCTCACCGCGCCCCAGGCCCTTACCGTGATCGGGCCGTTCGGCGACCGCGACTTCAGCTTGTAGGCGGGTCGCCCGCCTTCTCCGCTTCTCCCTTCTTCGTGATGTCGGGTGCCGGCGGTTCGGCTTCGCATGGCGGCTGGTCACTCCGGGGGTGGGCCTCGCTCGGGGCGTTGGGTGGGCTTGTTGGACAGGGCTTCCAGGTGGTCCAGGTGGCGGCGTTCGGCTCCGGGGCTCAGGAGGCCGTAGAGCCATCGTTTCGAGGGGTCGAGGTCGACCAGGAGGGCGCGGGCCAGGGTGCTGAGGGGGACGGCGAGGATGGCGCCCAGGGGGCCCAGGACCCAGGACCAGAGGATCAGGGAGATGGAGACCAGGGTGAACGACAGGCCCACCGCGTCACCCAGGAACTTGGGCTGGATCAGGGACTGCAGGACGAAGTTGATGACGCAGTAGGCCAGGATGACCCACAGCATCGTGGCCACCCCACTGTCCAGAAGGGCCAGTGCCGCGGGTGGGGCCAGGCCGATCACGAAGCCCACGTTGGGGATGTAGTTGGTGAGGAACGCCAGCAGGCCCCAGAGGATGGGGAGCGGCACGCCGAAGCCGTACAGGACGACGGTGTCGAGGGCGGCGACGATCGCGCCGAAGACGGTGCTGACGACCAGGTAGCGCGCGGTGTCGCGGGCGAAGCCGCGGAGCGCGGTGACCAGTTCGGGGCGGGTGTCCGACAGCTTCTCCAGCTGGCGGATCGTGCCGGTCGCGTCGATGCACATGCCTACCAGCATCAGCACGATCAGCAGGATCGCGGAGGAGGCGTTGAGCAGCCCGTTCAGCAGGCCCTGGATGAACCCGAACAGCCGGTCCGGGTCGAGGCGGGCCGCGGACTCGCGGAGCCTGCGCGCGTCGACGCCGTGCTCGGCCAGGGCGCGGGACGCGCCGTCGACCAGGCGGTTGAACTGGCCGGAGTAGCCGGGCAGCAGGTTGGCGAGCTCGGCGAGGGAGACGGCCAGCGCGGCGCCCAGCGCGAGCAGGAGCAGGATCACGGTGGTGAGCGGTACCGCGACGCAGACCCAGAACGGGGCGCCGTGCCGGTCGAGCCAGGCGCGCAGCGGGTTGACCGCGATGACGAGCACCAGCGCGAGGAAGATCGGGCCGACGACGGACGAGGCGGCCCGCAGCCCGGCCAGCGTCACCATGGTGGCCGCCGCGCCGATCAGGATCGGCAGCGCCGGAGAGCGCCCCCTCGCCATCCTTCACCTCCCGACCATTACTGATGGTCACCGTATCGCTACCCACTGACAGGGCCGCCGGCCGTGCCGGGCGCCGCGATAGGCTCGGCCGGTGTCACGTCAGGAGGAGCTTGTGATCAAGGTTGGGGTGCTGGGCGCGCGGGGCCGCATGGGGAGCGAGGTGTGCCGCGCCGTGGAGGGCGCCGACGACATGGAGCTGGTCGCCGCGGTCGACGAGGGCGATGACCGGGAGCCGCTCACCGGCGCGGAGGTCGTGGTCGACTTCACCCATCCCGGCGTGGTCATGGACAACCTGCGCTGGTGCGTCCAGCACGGCCTGCACGCCGTGGTGGGGACGAGCGGGTTCGACGCCTCCCGGCTGGACGCGGTGCGCGCCTGGCAGGCCGAGTACGCGGACGTCTCCGGCAACGTGCTCATCGCCCCGAACTTCGGCATCGGCGCCGTGCTGATGATGCATTTCGCGGAGAAGGCGGCGCCGTTCTTCGAGTCGGTCGAGATCGTGGAGCTGCACCATCCGAAGAAGGTGGACGCGCCCAGCGGCACCGCGTACCGCACCGCCGAAGTGGTGGCGGAGGCGCGTGCCAAGGCGGGGGTGCCCGCGTCCCCGGACGCGACCACGTCCGAGCTGGACGGTGCGCGGGGCACCGATGTCGGCGGGGTACGGGTGCACGCCGTGCGGCTCTCCGGCCTCATCGCCCACCAGGAGGTGCTTCTGGGAGGGCACGGGGAGGTCCTCACCGTCCGGCATGACTCGATGAACCGCGAGTCGTTCATGCCGGGGGTGCTTCTGGGCGTGCGCAAGGTGGCGGACCTTCCCGAGCGGCTCACCGTGGGCATCGAATCGTTGCTCGGACTGTGAGCGCCCTGGTCTTCGACGGCGAGCCGTGGGATTACCTCGGCGCGGACGAGGCCGTGGATCTGGAACACGATGTGGTGCAGTCCACGGCCTCGGAGCTGCGCGTCGGGGACGACGTCGCGTACGCCAAGGCCGCGTTCGGGCTGGTCCGTGACCGGATCAGCCATTCGATGGACGCCGGTGACCACCGTGTCACCTGGCGCGCGTCCGATGTCCTGAGCGAGGGCACGGGGTTGTGCTACGCGAAGGCGCACGCGTTCGTGGCGTTGCTGAGGGCGGGTGGCATCCAGGCCGGGTTCTGCTATCAGCGCCTGCGCGTGGGTGAGGACCCGAGCGATCCGTTCTTCCTGCACGGGTTCGCGGCCGCGCTGATAGACGACCGTTGGGTGCGTCTCGACCCGCGTGGCAACAAGCCGGGCATCCAGGTGGAGTTCTCAGCGGACGAGGACCGGCTGGCCTACACGCCCGACCCTGAGCTGGGGGAGAAGGACTATCCCACGGTCTACGCGGCCCCGCATCCGGCCGTACTGGACGTCCTGAAGGCGCACGACGATTGCGTGCGGATGTGCGAGACGGGTGCGCTGCCGTCCGCCGAACTTTGAAACCGAATCTGGTTCTGTGGCGTCGGGCGCGGCAGAATGCCGTTCATGGAGGACTCCTACGCGCGCGTCCTGTGGACCGCCATCGAACCCATCCACATCGTCACCTACTTCTGCCCCGAGTCCATACAGGCCAGTAAGGACGTGGGCCTGAAGGGTTACTGGATGGGCTACTTCGGTGGCCGTGCCGCCCCTCTGGGGCCTGTGGCACCCGGCGTCGTGGAGGCGACGTTCTACGGGTTCCACCCGAGGCTGGTGCGCCGGGCCATACCGGACGCATGGTCGTTCGCCTCGCCCGAAACGATCCTGCGGACACGGCAGGAGGCGGCCGCGAAGGTGCTTCGCCGCCTCGCCCCCTCGGTGGACGAGGTCGCCGTCAAGGCGAACCCGCTCCTGTCCAAGGTGATCGAGGCCGCGAACAGCCCGGGGTTCACGCTGTTCAGCGCGAACCGCGACGTGCCCACGCCAGAGGACCCGGTGGAGGCGCTGTGGCAGGCGTGCGCCACCTTGCGTGAGCACAGGGGCGACGGCCATATCGCCATCCTCGTCTCGGTGGGCATCGGCGGCGCCGAGTCCCTCGTGCTGGCCGCCGCGGTGGCCGATACGCCGTTCGACATTATCACCCAGACACGCGCCTGGACGCCCGAGGAACTGCAAACCGCCGTCGACAACCTCGCCGCACGGGGACTCGTGCACGGGGACGGCTCCATCACCGAGAAGGGCCGGGTCTTCCGCCAGGAGATCGAGGAGCGCACCAACCGGCTCGCCGCCCCGCCCTACCAGGTGCTGGACGACCCAGAGGAACTGGTCACGCTGCTGCAACCGGTGGCCCGGGCGGTGCTCGACTCCGGCGAGATCCCCTTCACCATCGTCAGCGTCCCCAAGCCCGCCTAGCCCCCCGCACGCCTGCCGTTCACGTGAGCGGCGTGACGAAGCCGTACTTGTTGAAGAGCGAGCGGGCCGTGGGGGAGGTCAGCCACGCCACAAAGGAGGCCGCCTCCTTCTCGTGGTCGCTCTCCTTCACGGCCGCCGCGACATAGGTCGCGGTGACGTTGTCGCTCGCGGGGATCGGGACGCTGCTGACGGCGGCGCCCGCGGAGCGCAGGTCGGTGATGTAGACCAGGCCGGCGTCCGCCTCACCCGTGCGGACCCGGTCCAGGACGGCGCGTGCGCTGATCTCCTCGGACGTCCACCGCACGGTCACGCCCGCGTCCTTGAAGACCCGCCTCGCGTACGCCCCCGCAGGGACGGTGGCCGCGCCGACCGCGACCCTCAGCCGCGGCTTGGCAAGGTCCTGCAACCCTCGGATGCGGCGCGGGTTGCCTGGGCCGACGGCGATGGTCATCGCGTTGTGCGCGACGATCCGGCGGCGCCCGGTGAGGAACTCGTCGGCCGCGTTCATGCTGGTCTCGTCCGCCGTGACGAGGACGTCGGCGGGCTCGCGCTCCGACAGGCGCCCGGCCATCTCCTGCGACCCTCCGAAGAAGGGCCGCACCCGCGTGCCGCGGCGCTCGTGCTGGTACGCCAGGCTCAGCTCTTGCAGGACCTCCTGGGTGGACGAGGCCGCCAGGACGGTGAGCGTCGTGGTCTTGGACGAGCCGCCACACCCGCCCACGCTCACCGAGGACAGCACGACGCAGGCGACGATTCGCCGCCACCGGGGGGAGTCGGGCATAGCCCGAGATCCTAGGGTCAGGCGATCCCAGGGGACGGCCTGACACGCGCCACCGTCCGGGATGAAATGGTCACGCGGGGGCGTTGGAGGTCCGGGCGTATTCGGCTCTGGAGTGTCGGTGCCCCCCGCTAGGGTTCCCGTAGCCGATCGACATCTTCCCCGGAGGCCCCCCATGGTTCTCGACCTTCTCGAACTGCTGCCCGGCGATTGGCGCGAGCGGCTCGACCCGCTCGTCGACCCGCTCGGCCTCGCCGCGCTGGGCGCGTTCGTCGCCAAGGAGTACGAGGAGCAGACGGTGTACCCGCCCCGGGAGGACCTGTTCAACGCGTTCCGTCACTGCTCGTTCGACAAGGCCCGCGTGCTGATCCTCGGCCAGGACCCCTATCACGGCCCGGGGCAGGCGCACGGCCTGAGCTTCAGCGTCCGGGACGGTGTGAAACTGCCGCCCTCGCTCCGCAACATCTACAAGGAGCTGGAAGCGGACCTGGGCGTGCCCGTCGCCAAGACCGGTGACCTCACCCCCTGGGCCGACCAAGGGGTGCTGTTGCTCAACGCGGTGCTGACCGTACGGGCGTCCGAGGCGGGCTCCCACGCCAACCGGGGCTGGGAGGAGTTCACCGACGCGGCGATCCGCGCGCTCAACGAGAAGGAGGAGCGGGTCGTGTTCGTCCTGTGGGGCGCCTACGCCCGCAAGAAGGCGAAGCTGGTCACGGGTGAGCACCACGTCGTGCACGAGTCGGCGCACCCGAGCCCGCTGAGCGCCAAGAAGTTCTTCGGCAGCCGCCCGTTCAGCACGGTCAACAAGGCGCTGACCGACGTGGGGCAGCCTGAGATCGACTGGGCCGTCCCCGGCCCCGCCGCCCTGTCAGAGGGCTAGGCCGAGGGCCAGCAGGCCCCCGTAGGCGAGCTGGAGGCGTCCCGTGCCGCCCAGAACGGGAATGAGGCCGGGGCCGGTCGCGCCTTTCAGCACGGTCTGGGTGGGAGGCAGCGAGAGCGGCGCCGACAGCAGGGCGAGCAGGGCCCACGGGTGCGGCGCCGCCACGGCCAGCACGATGGTGTACGGCAGGGCGGTGCACGCCGCGTACAGCAGCCGGGTACGGCGGTCGCCCAGCACCACGGCCAGGGTGCGCTTGCCGGACGCCTCGTCGGTAGGGATGTCGCGCAGGTTGTTGGCCACCAGCAGAGCGCAGGCCAGCAGCCCGATCGGCACCGCCGCCGCCCACGCCTCCCACGGGATCCCCTCGACCTGGACGTACACCGTCCCGACAACGGCCACCAGCCCGAAGAAGACGAACACCGAGACTTCGCCGAGCGCGCGATATCCGTAGGGGTTCTTGCCCCCGGTGTAGAACCAGGCGGCCAGGATGGCCAGCGCTCCCACGGCGAGCAGCCACCAGCTGGTGACGGCGGCCAGCACCAGTCCCGCCACGGCGGCGGCGAGGAAACAGCCGAGCGCGGCCCCTAGCACCTGTCCGGGCGGGGCGGCTTTGGAGCCGACGAGCCGCAGCGGGCCCACGCGCCCCTCGTCCGTCCCTCTCACGCCGTCGCTGTAGTCGTTGGAGTAGTTGACGCCGATCTGCAGTGCCAGGGCGACGAAGGCGGCCAGGAGGGCGCGCCACCATACGGCCTGGCCTTCGCCCAGGGCGACGCCCGTGCCGACGACGACGGGGACGAGGGAGGCGGGAAGCGTGCGGGGCCGCGATCCGGCGACCCATTGGGAGAGCGTGGCCACTGGTTACCGTTGGTCCTCTTCGGTGCTGAACCGGGGTCGGGGATAGAGCGGAGACTAGGCGGAGAGCGTCGGACCTTCCGATTGTCCCGGATCCCGCTCAGTGCTCGGACGCCCCGCCACGCCGCCCGGCACCAGCTCCGGCGCCCCCGCCGCAAACGTCCGCTGCGCCGCGCCAGAGGGACGCAGGCGCGCCGACACGGCGAGGCCCAGGGCGAGGATCGCGGCGGTGACGAGCATGGCGTCGCGGGTCGCGTCGGCCAGGCTCTCGTCCGCCGCGGACGCCAGGGCGGCACGGTCGGCGTCGTCGTGCAGCTCACGCGCGTACGTTCCGGCGCTCTGCCGCAGCTCGCGCGCGATGGCGGCCTGCTGCGCGGGCGGCAGCTCGGAGCCGCGCAGGCGGTCGGCCATGGACGCGCCGAGGCCGGTGGCGAACACCGTCCCGATGAGGGCGATGCCGAGCGCCGCCCCGACCTGCCTGGCCGTCGACTGGGTGCCGGACGCCTGCCCGGCGCTCTCCGGCGGCACGTCGGCGAGCGAGACGTTGGTGAGCTGCGCGGAGGTCAGCCCCAGCCCGATCCCGTACAGCAGCATCCAGGGCGCCAGCCCGAACCCGGTGGTGGACGCGGTCAGCGTGAGCGCGAGGGCGAGGACGGCGGCGACCTCCATCGCCATGCCGATCCGGACGACCCGGTGCGCGCCGCGCCGGTTCGCGAGCCTGCCCGCGTACCCGCCGGACAGGATCGCGCCGGCCGCGAGCGGCAGGATCGCCACGCTGATCTGCAACGGCGCGGCGCCGTGCACGCCCAGCAGGAACAGCGGGACGACGAACACCAGCCCCAGCTCGCCCACGTTGATCAGGGCGGAGGCGAGGACGCCGTGCCGGAAATTGGCGATCGAGAACAGGGACGGGTCGAGCATCACGGAACGTCCCGAGGCGGCGCGTGCCCGTTCCACGGCGACCAGCGCGGCCAGCAGCACCGTGCCGGCGCCGAGCACGACGGGGACCGGTGAGAGTCCGCCCACCGGCCAGTCCAGCGGCCCCGTGGAGTACGGGCGGATCGCCGTCCACCACCCGTACGTCTGGCCCTCGATGAGCCCGCACACCAGCGCGCCGAGCCCGAGGACGGTCAGCGCGCCGCCCGGCCAGTCGATCTCGCGCAGCGCCCCGAGCGCACCGGCACGCCGTGTCCGCCGCGCGGCCGTGTCCCGCGTCTCCGGGACGAGCGCGAGCGCGCCGGCGATCAGCGCGGCGCCGAGCGGCACGTTGATCCCGAACGCCCAGCGCCAGCCCGCGGAGGACGCCACGGCGCCGCCGAGCAGCGGGCCCAGCGCGGCCATCCCGGCGATCATCGAGCCCCAGATCCCGAACGCGACGGCCCGTTGCCGGCCGGTGAACATCGCGTTCACCGTGGCGAGGGTGGCGGGCAGCACCATCGCGGCGCCCACGCCCTGGAGGGCGCGCGCGGCGATGAGCGCCGAGCCGTCCCCCGCGGCCGCGACGCCGGCCCCGGCCAGCGCGAAGATCGTGACGCCGAGCAGGAACGCCCGGCGCCGCCCGAACAGGTCGCCGGCCCGCCCGAGCGGGATCAGCAGCGCCGCGAACACCAGCGCGTACACCGAGCTCGCCCATTCGGCGTCGGTGGTGGTCAGGCCGAGCTCGGTGACGATCCGGGGCAGCAGGACGCCCATGATGGTGGCGTCCACGACGATCAGGGAGACGCCCAGGCTGATCACGAGCATGCCGAGCCAACGCCGGCGGCCGGGGTCCTGGGCGGCCGTCCAGCCTGCGGACGGCGTCGCGTAGGTGGTCACGGGCACGGCTTCCAACCTAAGCCCGCCCTCCGGAGTCCCCTCACCGACCCCATACTTGCGGACCCGCCCCGTCCTTCGCGGGCGTTACGACTCCCCTAAGGCCGCCCTATGGCTGACCTAGGAAGGCGGGTCGATCCGGCGGGCTGATGTCGGTGTGCAGGCGGATCTGGCGGACGGGCTGGCCCATGTCCAGATCGCGGGCCGTGCCGTCCGGAGCCCACCCGGCCGAGCCCAGGAAGGCGCGGAGGACCTCGTCCCGCTCGAACACCCAGGTGATCACCGTGGTGAAGCCGTCCTCGCGGAGCAGGTCGACCGTGGCGGCCAGCAGGCGGCTGCCATGCCCGGCGCCCACATGCGCCGGGTCGACCAGGAGGGTCAGCAGCTCGGCGGTGACGGCCGGGTCCCGGTCGGGGTCGTCCTCGGCCGGGCCGTGCGCGGCGAACCCGACGACCAGGTCGGACGACACGGCGGCCAGCAGCCGGTGCCGGGGTCCCGGCGGGGACGTCACCGCGTCCGTCCAGCGCTCGCGCCACACCTCACGCGCGGCGGGCGCGGTCACCTCGTCCAGAACGCCGGCGGGCAGCAGGTCGCGGTAGGCGTGGCGCCAGGCGCGCACCTGGATGTCGGCGACGGCGGCCGCGTCCGCGCGGCGGGCGGGCCGTACGCCCACATCGGCCATGTGCCCCGTCCTCTCCTCGGTTTCCGGGCCAAACCAGATCGTGCGGCCAGACTAGAGGCCGGGCTGCGCCTCCGTTGCCTCGGTGCGGCCTGCGGACGCCCGGCGGCGGGCGCGGTAGGTGCGGGTCTTGGTGCGGTTACCGCATACCCGCATCGAGCACCAGGAACGGCTGCGGTTCTTGGACGTGTCGATGAAGGCCCACAGGCAGGACTGCTCCTGGCACACCTTGAGCCGCGTCCAGCTCCCGTCGGCCACCGACTCCATGACGGCCACGGCCAGGCGCCCCAGGCCCTCGGCCGCGGCGCCGCCCTCCAAGGGGACGAGCGCAGGACGACCGCCAGAGAGCGAAAGTCTCAGTGGCAGGCGGGCGAGCGCCGGTTCCAGCCCGTCCGGCAGTACGGGGGCGGTGGACGACCGGTGGTGGGCGAGCATCGCCGCGCGAAGGGCCTCACGAAGGGCGTGCGCGTCGGCGAGGTCGCCCGCGTCCGCCTCCGGGACGCGACCGTGGACGAGGGCGTGCTCGGCCAGCCAGGTCACCAGGTGGTCCGGCGTGTCGAGCGCGTCGGCCCCGGTGCCCACGTCACGGGTGTTGACGAAGTCGCGCAGCAGCCGCGCGGCTGGGGACTCGATGCCGTGGCCCGTGTGCCGATCGCCGTCCATTTTTCCGTTGCTCCCAGGTGTGGCACGCACTGTACCAGGGGCGACACCGGTGTCGGCCGGTCGATGGTTGCGGAGGCCGACAACACCGGCGTACGGTGTTCACCGGTGTCGCACACCCGGCGGATCAGGACGAAGGAGGACGAGGGATGCGCGTGAAGGCGTGGTGCGTCGCGATCGACTGCACCGACCTGGACGAGATGATCGGGTTCTGGGGCGCCCTGCTGGGGATGAAGGTGACCAGCCGGGACGACACCTGGGTCGACATGGAACGGCTCGGCGCGGACGGCCCGCTGCTCAGCTTCCAGCTCGTCCCCGAGACCAAGCGGGTCAAGAACAGGCTCCATCTGGACCTGGCCGTCCCCGACATCCACGCCGCCGGGGAACGCGCACGCGAGCTGGGCGCCGTTCCGCAGGAGGAGCCCGTGAAGGACCCGGACCGTTCGTTCCGGGTGTGGCTCGATCCCCAGGGCAACGAGTTCTGCTTCGTCACCGACCGGTCCTGACCCGTCCCGGCCGCCCGGGCCGCCGATCAGAACGAGCCGGACCGGATCACGGCGGCGAGGCGCCGGACGCCCTCGGTCAGCTCGGCCGCCGACGCCGCCGCGCCGTAGCTGATCCGCAGGTAGGGGGCGGGCGGTTCGGCGGGGAAGAACACCCGTCCCGCGCTGACCAGCACCCCGGCGCGAAGGGCGGCCTCGGCGAGCGCGACGTCGTCCATCCCGTCCGGGAGCCTGACCCACAGGTGCGGCCCGCCGGCGGGGCGGTTGGCCCGCAGCTCGGGAAGCTCCCTGGCGAACGCGGAGCGGACCGCGTCCCGGCGGGCGCGCAGCTCGGTACGGAGGGCGCGCAGATGGCGCTGCCATCCGGGGGAGCTGACCAGTTCGAGGAGCGTCTCCTGGAGCGGCCTGGCCGGGAAGAAGTTCTCGACGAGCTGGGTGGAGCGGATCCGCTCCGCGACCGGGCCGCGGGCGATCACCGCGGCGACCCGCAGGCTGCTCGCGGTGGCCTTGGTCGGCGAGGCGATGTGGACGACCCGGCCTTCGGCGTCCCCGTGCACCAGCGGCGGCGGGGTGGGGTCGATGGCCAGGTGGCGGGCGAAGTCGTCCTCGATCACGAACGCGCCGGCCGCCCGCGCGGCCTCGATCACCCCGGCGCGCCGGGCCGGGGCGAGCACCGCGCCGGTCGGGTTGTGGAAGGCGGGCTGGGTGTAGAAGGCGCGGGCGCCGGTCATCTCGAACGCCTCGGCGAGCATGTCCGGGCGGACGCCGTCGCCGTCCATCGGGACGGGCACCGGGTGCAGCCGCCCGGCCCGCGCGATGGCGAGCACGCCCGGGTAGGTCGGCGACTCCACGAGCAGCGGCGCGCCGGGCGGCAGCAGGGCGCGCAGCACCGTGGTGAGCGCGTGCTGCCCGCCGCTGGTGATCAGCACGTCGGACGGGCTGACCGCGCCGGAACGCCCCGCGCCGCCCGCCGTCCGGGCGAACCAGGCCCGCAGCTCCGGGATGCCGCCCGGCGGCGGCACATCCCAGGCGTCGGGACGGCGCGCGGCCCGTGCCGCCGCGGTGGCGAGACCGCGCAGCGGCTGGAGCGTGGGGTGCATGTAGCCGCCGCTCAGCGCGATGGCGCCTTCGGGCGCGGGCAGGAGCAGCCGGCTCAGGTCGTCGGACTGCACCGCCCGGTCGCCGAGCGCGACGGCCTGCCAGCTCATGTCCGCGGCCGCCGCCGCGTCGTGTCCGTCAGGGGCCGCGCGGGACGGGGCGTTCTCGGCGACGAAGGCGCCGCTGCCGGGACGGGTCACCACCAGGCCCTCGGCGACCAGCTGTCCCAGCGCCCGGGACACGGTGACCGGGCTGACCTGGTGACGGCGTACCAGGACGCGGCTGGAGGGCAGCCGCTCGCCGGGCTGGAGACGGCTCACCTCCGCCCGCAGGCGATCGGCGAGAACCGCCACACTGCTATCCTGGGACATGAGAGATGAGGATAGCGCTACTGAACTGATGCCGATAGCGCTCGGCGGTCCCGCCCTCGCGGGGCTGGGCGTGCTGATCTTCTCCTGGACCATCCCCGCGTCCGTTTTGGCGTTAGACGGGCTCGACCCTTATCTGGTCGGCGTCGGCCGGGCGGCCGTGGCCGCGATCCTCGCCGCCCTCGCCCTCGCGGCCGTGCGGGCGCGCCGGCCCCGCCGCGGCCAGTGGGGACGCCTGGCGGTGATCTCCGGGGGCGTCGTCTTCGGGTTCCCGGTGCTGACCACGCTGGCGCTCGACCTCGGCGCGTCCGGGGCGCATTCGGCGGTGGTGGTCGGCCTGCTGCCCGCCACGACGGCCGTCTTCGCGGTGCTGCGCGCCGGGGAGCGGCCCTCGGCGGCGTTCTGGGCGGCGTCGGCGGCCGGGGCGGTCGTGGTGACCGGATTCACCCTGATCCGCAGCGGGGGCCATGTCACCGGCGCCGACCTGCTCCTGTTCGGCGCGCTGCTGGCGGCCGCCGCCGGCTACACCGAGGGCGCGCGGATGACCCGCGAGATGCCCGGCTGGCGGGTCATCTCCTGGGCGACGGTGGCGGGCGCCCCGATCTCCGTGCCCGTCGCGGCGTGGCTGCTGGCCACCACCGGGCCCGAGTGGACGGGACGCTCCGTCTTCGGCATCGGCTACGTGTCCGCGCTCTCCGCGTACCTGGGCTTCTTCGCCTGGTACGAGGGCCTGGCCAGAACGGGCATCGCACGCGGCGGGCAGATCCAGCTCGCCCAGCCGCTGCTCACCATCGTGTGGTCGGGGATCGCCCTGGGCGAGCTGATCGACGGCACCACCGCGCTGGCGGCCGTGCTCGTGCTGATCTGCGTGCTCGTGACCCAGCGCGCCCGCGTCCAGCGGGTCCAGGACGTCCCGGGACGCGTGGAGGCGCGCGCCGTGTGAAACCCGGAGCAGGCGGAGAACCGGCGGCAGGCCATCGCCCGGATCCGCGGTGTTCCGACAACGCGTCCGGTCTGGGTGCCCGGTCTGTGATCCCAGTTCGAGAAGGTTCCGCTTTGCCCGATCATGTCCCCATGGTGCGGACAACGGGACGATGGGCGAGGCGGGGCCTGCGATGGGCGGGCTGGACGGCCGCGTATGTGTCAGGGCTGGTCGCGCTCGTCCTGGCCGGGGCATGGGTGTGGTGGCAGCCCGAACCCGTGTCACGCGGGACGGTGGTGAACGCCCTCTGGGCACGGCACCAGTGGGTGGGGGAGGCGCACACCGAGGAGGAGTACCGAGCCCTCGGCCGGCTGCTCAAGGAGAACCGCATCACCGACGTGTTCTTCCACGCCGGACCCTTCGAGGCGGACGGGACCGTGCCCCCGTCCAAGTACCGGTACGCACGCGCGCTGATCCAGGCGATGCGCCGCCACGCTCCCGGCGTCCGCGCCCAGGCGTACCTCGGGCAGATCCGCAAGATCGACGGCCACGGCGTCACCGACCTCGACGACCCGGCCGTACGGCAGAGGGTCCTGCGCACCGACGCGCTCATGCTCGATCAGGGGTTCGACGGGATCCACTACGACTTCGAGCCCATCTACACCGGCGACACGGCGTTCCTGGAGCTGATGGACCGCACCCGGGAGCTGACGCGCTCCCGGGGCAAGGTGCTGTCGGTCGCGATCGAGCAGCTCACCCTGGTGGACGCGGCGCAGCCGCTCTACAGGGCGCTGATCCCCCGCGGGCACGGGCGCGTCCACTACCCGCCGCGCCCGACCACGGACTACCTGCGCGCGCTCGCCGACCGGGCCGACCAGGTCGCGATCATGACCTATGACGTGTCGCTGCCGACGCCGTCGCTGGCCGGATGGCACTTCGCCTGGCACACCGAACGGACCCTCCGGCTGATCGGCGACCGCACCACCGTGTTCATGGGAATCCCCACCTACCGGCCGTTGTTCGACTGGGCCGAGGGGCTGGAGGTGGCGCTGCGGGGCGTCCGCCGCGGGGTGGACGCGCTCGACCGGCCGCCGAGGCGTCCTTTTGGAGTCGGGATTTATGCTGAATGGACGTCCATACCCGCTGAATGGGCGCTTTACCGGGCTACCTGGCTTCCGGACGGGCCAGGATAGAACGGCCTCGACGCCAGCCTGGCCAGAACCTTCCCATTTCTGGGTTTTCGCAGCTCAAAGGGTGTGTTGGAGATGCGTCCCCCAGGGGTAGGCATCCGAAGTCAGGATCGGTCGGGGCCGGGCGGGGCCCGGACTCCGTAGTGCGGATCTAGGAGTGGGGGAACGAGGCCGATGAGCGTCAATCGGACCGGATGGCATGAGTCCGACCAGCTGACCGAGCTGTCGGCCGAGTTCGCCGGATGGCGGATCGGCCGTGGTGGCTCCGGCCACTGGTGGGCGGTGCGCGGAAACGAGCTCGTGCGCACTCCCGATGTGAACGAGCTGCGAGCGCGCCTCAGCGAGCTGAGCGAATCCCGCTAGCCGGACCGCCGGAGAGGCCGGGCCGCGGCCCGGCGGGCGGCACCGGATGGCGGGACCCTGGGAACGCGACCGGGACCGATGATCTCCGGGGCGGTCCGCAGCGGGCGCGTTACCCAACCGAGTCCGGGACGTAGCCGGACTGGCCCTGTAACGAGGCATTTGCGTGCCACGATGTGGAGGTAAGAAGCCGCCCGCCACACGTACCCCCGAGCGTGTGGCGGGCGGCTTCTGCTGTGTCGATCGACGCGCCGGCACGGCACGGCAAAGTTGCAAGACAAGAGGGTAATTGTGGGGACCTGCGGGTCCAAGCCGGGCGCCCGGAACGGTACCGTTCGATGCATGGCACCCAGCACTACAAGCGGCGCTCCCTTCGGGAGGATGCTGACCGCGATGGTCACGCCGTTCCGGCCCGACGGAGGGGTCGACTACGACGGAGCCGCCAGGCTCGCGACCTACCTGGTCGACGAGCAGCGCAACGACGGCCTCGTCATCAGCGGGACGACGGGGGAGTCGCCGACGACGAGCGACGCCGAGAAGGACCGCCTGCTGCGCACGGTGATCGACGCCGTGGGGGACCGCGCGGTGGTCGTCGCCGGTGTCGGCACCAACGACACCGCGCACAGCTGCGAGCTCGCACGGGCGGCGGAGGAGGCGGGCGCCGACGGCGCGCTCGTCGTCACCCCGTACTACAACAAACCCCCGCAGGAGGGGTTGCTGCACCACTTCACCACGGTGGCGGACGCGTCGGGCCTGCCGTGCCTCCTGTACGACATCCCGGGCCGCACTGGTGTGCCGATCCGCACCGAGACGCTGCTGAAGCTGGGCGAGCACCCGCGGATCGTCGCGGTCAAGGACGCCAAGGGCGACCTGTTCGCGGGGTCGGCGGTCATGGCGGACACCGGCCTGGCCTTCTACTCCGGCGACGACGCCCTCAACCTGCCGTGGCTGTCGGTGGGCGCCTGCGGGTTCGTCAGCGTGGTCGGTCATGTCGTCGGGGCCGATCTGCATGAGATGATCGAGGCACACCTGGCCGGTGACCGGGAGCGCGCGCTGGGCATCCACCGCAGGCTGCTTCCCGTGGTCACCGCCATCATGACCCGTACGCAGGGCGCCATCGCCGTCAAGGCAGCGCTGAACCTGCTGGGCCTGCCGGGGGGCGGCGTGCGCGCGCCCCTGGTGGACGCCTCGCCGGAGTTCGCGGCGCGCCTGCGTGAAGACCTCGTGATAGGGGGAGTCAAAGTGCCTGAGGGAACCATGCCGGAGGTCGCCCGGTGAGTCACCCTCACCCGGAGCTGCCGGAACCTCCCGAACTCCCCGAGAACGGCCTGCGCATCGTCGCGCTGGGCGGGCTCGGGGAGATCGGCCGGAACATGACCGTGTTCGAGTACGCGGGCCGGCTGCTGATCGTGGACTGCGGGGTGCTGTTCCCCGAGACCGAGCAGCCGGGCGTCGACCTGATCCTGCCGGACTTCGAGTACATCAGGGACCGCCTCGACCGGGTGGAGGCCGTCCTGCTCACCCACGGTCACGAGGACCACATCGGCGCCGTCCCGTACCTGTTGCGGGAGCGGCCCGACCTGCCCATCGCGGGCTCCAAGCTGACGCTGGCGCTGCTGGAGGCCAAGCTCACCGAGCACCGCATCAAGCCCACCACGGTCGAGGTCAAGGAGGGCGACAGGCGGCCGTTCGGCCCGTTCGACCTGGAGTTCCTGTCGGTCAACCACTCCATCCCCGACGCGCTGGCCGTGGCGGTGCGCACCCCCGCGGGCCTGGTGCTGCACACCGGCGACTTCAAGATGGACCAGCTTCCGCTGGACGGGCGGCTGACCGACCTGGGCGGGTTCGCCAGGCTCGGCAGCGAGGGCATCGACCTGCTGCTGTCGGACTCCACCAACGCCGAGGTCCCGGGGTTCGTCACCAGCGAGCGCAACATCGGCCCGGTCGTGGACGACGTCTTCCGCACCGCGCAGGAACGCATCATCGTCGCCTGCTTCGCCTCGCACATCCACCGCGTCCAGCAGGTCCTGGACGCCGCCGTGGCCAGCGGACGCAAGGTGTGCTTCATCGGCCGTTCGATGGTGCGCAACATGGGCGTGGCGCGCGAGCTGGGATACCTGAACGTTCCCGAGGACATCATGGTCGAGCCCCGCCAGCTCGACGACATCCCTCCCGACCGGCTCGTGCTGGTGTGCACCGGGTCCCAGGGCGAGCCGATGTCCGCGCTGTCGCGGATGGCCAACCGCGACCACCAGATCCGGATCACCGAACGCGACACCGTCATGCTCGCGTCCTCGATGATCCCGGGCAACGAGACGGCCATCAACGCGGTCATCAACGGCCTCACCCGGTGGGGCGCGCGCGTCGTCCACAAGGGCAACGCGCTCGTGCACGTCTCCGGGCACGCGTCGGCGGGCGAGCTGCTGTACGTGCTCAACATGACCAAGCCGGGCAACTTCATGCCGATCCACGGCGAGTGGCGCCACCTGCGCGCGCACGCGAAGCTGGCCGCGCTCACCGGCATCCCGGACGAGAACATCGTCATCGCCGAGGACGGCGTGGTGGTCGACCTGGTCGACGGCAGGGCGTCCATCGTCGGCGCCGTCCCCGCCGGGTACGTGTACGTCGACGGCCTGTCGGTCGGCGAGGTCACCGAGACCTCCCTCAAGGACCGCCGCATCCTCGGAGAGGAGGGCTTCGTCTCCATCGTCGTCGGCGTCGACTCCACCTCCGGCAAGCTGGTCGCCGGCCCGGAGATCCACGCCCGCGGCGCCGGCATCATGAACGAGGACTTCGACGAGGTCATCGAGCGCATCGAGGCCGCGCTGCAGGAGGCGGGAGCCGACGGGGTCAACGACACCAACCAGATGAGCCGCCTGGTCCGCCGCACGGTCGGCAAATGGGTCAACGAGAACTACCGCCGCCGGCCCATGATCGTCCCCGTGGTGGTCGAGATCTGACCTTCCACTGGTCCGGGCCAGGACGGAGGGCAACACGCCCGAGGGGTGGATTGCCGGGAACGTGCGGGGTCCTTGGTTAGGCTCGTCAGCATGGCCACGCGTGCGTCCGGGGGAGCCAAGGCGACCTCGCGTACCCGGGCCGGCGCCGGTGGGGCCCGCAAGGACGCGGGCTCAGGCCCCCGCAAGCGTCCCAGCGGCGGCGCGAAGGGCGGCGGCCGCGGTTCCGGCAAGGGGCGCCCCCCGCAGAGACCCGACCCGTTCCTCCAGGTGATCACCGGCCTGTTCAAGCTGGTGTTCAAGCTGTACCACCTGGCCGCCGTCACGGTCGGCTCGGTGTTCCGCGCGTACGGGCGCGGCGCCCGCGGGCTCGACCCCGAACACCAGCGGGACGGGCTCGGCCTCGCCCTGCTCGGCGGGGCGATCGTGCTCGCGTCGGTGACCTGGTGGCGGCCCGAGGGCGTGCTGACGATCGCGCTCGAACAGGTCGTGCGCGGCGGCCTCGGCGTCCTGGCGATGGCGCTGCCGCTGCTGCTGGGCGTCATCGCGTGGCGCACCCTGCGGCACCCCGAGCACAACGACGACACCGGCCGCATCGTGATCGGGCTGACCGCGCTCGCCGTCGGCATGCTCGGCATCGTCCACATCGCCGCCGGAGGACCCGCCCCCGCGCGCGAGATGGAAGAGGTACGCCGCGCCGGCGGCGTCATCGGCTGGCTCGCCGCCGCGCCGCTGGAGGCCGCGCTGAGCGGCTGGGTCGCGGTGCCGCTGCTGCTCCTGCTGTCCGGCTTCGGGCTGCTGGTCGTCACCGCGACGCCGATCAACCGCGTCCCCGAACGGCTCGCCGAGCTGTGGTCCGTCGCCACGCTGCAAGGACGCCCCGCCCAGAACGCCGAACGCGCGAAGGACGACAAGGCGAAAGACGAGGAGACGGCCAAGCCCAAGCGCCGCCGCAAGTCCAAGCGCGCCGACGAGGACGGCGGCGAACTCGACGTCGGCGAGCACTCCAGGCCGTACGACACCCCCGTCCTGGAGGACGCGCCCAAGAAGGGCAGGCCCACGCGCGACCTGGCCGACGACCTCTTCGACCCCGACCCGTTCACCGGCGAGGAGCCCCCTCCGCCCGTCCCCGACGAGGACGAGCCCGCGCCGCTCCCCGAACCCGTCGCCATCACCGAACCCGACCCGCCCGCGCCGCGCACACCCGACCCCACCCCGCCGCCGCGCAACGTGGAACAACTGCCGCTGTCGTCGTCCGGGGAGATCTACGAGCTGCCGGCGCCCACCATGCTGCGCCCCGGCAGCGTCACCAAACCGCGCACCAAGGCCAACGACACCGTGGTGAGCGCGCTCACCGGCGTGCTGGAACAGTTCGACATCGACGCGCAGGTCACCGGGTTCACCCGCGGCCCCACCATCACCCGGTACGAGATCGAGCTCGGCCCCGCCGTGAAGGTCGAGAAGGTCACCGCGCTCACCAGGAACATCGCGTACGCGGTGAAGAGCGCCGACGTCCGCATCATCTCCCCGATCCCCGGCAAGTCCGCGATCGGCGTCGAGATCCCCAACGTCGACAAGGACATCGTCAGCCTCGGCGACGTGCTGCGCTCGCCCGCCGCGACCAACGAACACCACCCGATGATCGTCGGACTGGGCAAGGACGTCGAAGGCCGCACGGTCGTGGCCAACCTCGCCAAGATGCCGCACATCCTCATCGCGGGCGCCACCGGCGCGGGCAAGTCCACCTGCATCAACGGGCTCATCACGTCCGTGCTGATGCGCGCCACCCCCGACGAGGTCCGCATGATCCTGGTCGACCCCAAGCGGGTCGAGCTGACGATGTACCAGGGCATTCCACACCTCATCACGCCGATCATCACCAACCCGAAGAAGGCCGCCGAAGCGCTGGAATGGGTCGTCGGCGAGATGGATCGGCGCTACGACGACCTGGCCGCGTCCGGGTTCCGGCACATCGACGACTTCAACAAGGCGGTGCGCGCGGGCAGGCTCACCGCGCCGCCCGGATCCGAACGCGTCTACCAGCCGTACCCGTACATGCTGGTGATCGTGGACGAGCTGGCCGACCTGATGATGGTGGCGCCACGCGACGTCGAGGACTCCGTCGTGCGCATCACCCAGCTCGCGCGCGCGGCCGGTATCCACCTGGTGCTGGCCACGCAGCGTCCCAGCGTCGACGTGGTCACCGGGCTCATCAAGGCCAACGTCCCGTCCCGGCTCGCGTTCGCGACGTCCTCGCTGGCCGACAGCCGCGTCATCCTCGACCAGCCGGGTGCCGAAAAACTCGTCGGACAGGGCGACGCGCTGTTCCTCCCGATGGGCGCCAGCAAGCCCATGCGGATCCAGAACGCCTACGTGTCCGAGAAGGAGATCCACGGCGTCGTCGAGCACTGCAAGGCGCAGATGCAGGCCGTGTACCGCGAGGACGTCACCGGGTCCGCCGGACCCAAACGCGAGATCGACGAGGACATCGGCGACGACCTGGACCTGCTGACACAGGCGATCGAACTCGTCGTCACCACCCAGTTCGGCTCGACCTCGATGCTGCAACGCAAACTGCGCGTCGGATTCGCCAAAGCGGGCCGGCTGATGGACCTGATGGAAAGCCGCGGCATCGTCGGGCCCAGCGAAGGATCCAAGGCGCGCGACGTCCTCAAGAAACCCGATGACCTGGCCGATGTCATGGCCGAACTGCGCGGGGGCGGCGACGCCGGCACGCCCGCGTGAACACGCCACCGGAATGATGCGAAATCTTGCCCGGTTTCCAACGTGTTGCCGCTCGCTGAGTGGGCATTGCGGTTCCTAGACTGGTGTCACTGGAGTTGTTGCATCCGGTCAGTTCCGGTCTGGACACGCTCTGAAGGAGGCTCGGCGTGAGCATCGGTGAGACCTTGGCGAGAGAGCGCGAGCGGGCCGGTCTCACCCTGACCCAAGTCAGCGAGCAGACCCGGATCCGAGAATCGGTGATCCGGGCCATGGAACAGGACGACTTCAGCACCTGCGGCGGCAACTTCTACGCCCGCGGCCACATCCGCAGCGTCGCCCGCGTCATCGGCATCGATCCGGAACCGCTCGTACGCGAGTACGACGACGCGCACGGCGGCGCCCCCATGCCGTTGTCGGCGGTCACCGCGTTCGAACCGGAACGCCCGGTGGAGTTCCGCGAACGCCGCGCCCCCAACTGGAGCGCCGCCATGGCGTTCGCCCTCGTCCTCGTCCTCATTTACGGCATCGTCCAAGTCGTCAACAGCGTCGGCGACAGCGAACGCCGCTCCGCCCAGCAGGTCGCCGGCACACCCATCGCCCCCGCGCCCGGCACGACCTCCGCCTCACCCAGCACCACGCCGCCCAAAGACCCCGTCGCCGCCGCCCCACGCGACGAAGTCGAACTCAAAGTCAAAGCACGCAGCACGACCTGGGTCAACGTCCGCGGCGACGAAGGCAAGCAACTGTTCAGCGGCCTGCTCCACAAAGGCCAGTCCCGCGAGTGGACCGACCCCGAAAAACTCAGCATCCTGATCGGCAACGGCGGCGGCCTCCGCGTCACCGTCAACGGCCAGGACATCGGCTACCCAGGCTCCCCCGGCAGCGTCTACAGAGTCACCTTCACCCCGGAGGACCCCGACTCTGCTTAGTGTGGGGGGCGACCCCCCACACCCCCCGGGAGCGGGGCGGGATGCCGCATCCCTGCGCTCGTAGAACTCGCTCCGGGCCACGGCCTCCCACCCCGGCAGGGGGCTCCGCCCCCATGCACCCCCGTGGGGCTCCGCCCCTTTCCCTCGTTCGGGGGCTTCGCCCCCTGGGGTTCTGGTCCCTGGTCTCGCGGGCGATCCCGCTCGGGGCGGAGGCATCGTCTCCGGCACCTTCTTGGGTGCTTTGCCTCATACGTCCGCTGGGTGCGGCTGGGCCAACTCCCAACTCTTCCCGGAGCGCGGTGGACGTGTCTTCGTCCTGGCGGGGTATGCCCTGCGTTCCCAGGTCAAAGCGCGTGCCAGTAATGCAGACAAGGGGCGAAGAGGCAAGGGGGGCGAAGCCCCCAATGGGGGCG
>NZ_JBIMPP010000043.1:0-67346 GCF_043906805.1 Actinomadura sp. SCN-SB
CAGCAGTTGTTCGGCGGCGCCGAGCGGGGCCGGGCGTTCGGCGCGCTGGGCACCACGATCGGGCTGGCGATGGCGGTGGGCCCGCTGCTGGGCGGCGCGCTGATCGCCCTGGGCGGGCAGGAGCACGGCTGGCGGTGGATCTTCTATGTGAACGTCCCGGTGGGCCTGGCCGCGCTGCCGCTGGCCTGGCGGCTGCTGCCCCCGCCGGTGCCCGCCGACCGGCGGAGGCGGGAGAGCCTGGACCCGGTGGGCGTGGTGCTGCTCGGCCTCGGCGTCGTCGCGATCATGCTGCCGTTCCTCCAGGAACGGCAGTGGCACGGCCCCCTGAAATGGGCGCTGGTCCCGGCGGGCGCGGCGGTGCTGGCCGGCTGGGTGGCGTGGGAGCGCCGCCACCCCTCACCGATGGCCGACGTGCGGCTGTTCCGGTTCCGCTCGTACGCGCTGGGCTCCTCGATCGGGCTGCTCTACTTCGCCGGGTTCACCGCGATCTTCTTCATCTTCACCCTCTACCTGCAGAACGGGCTGGACTACAGCGCGCTGGAGGCGGGGCTGGCGATCACGCCGTTCGCGCTGGGCTCGGCGGTGGCGGCCGCGGCGGGCGGGCGGCTGGTGTCGCGCTGGGGCCGCCAGCTGGTCGCCGCGGGACTGGTGGTGGTCCTGGCCGGGCTCGGCGCCGCGTGGCTGGCGGTGGAGGCGCACCCGGGCCGGGGCGTGGCCTGGTACATCGCGGCGCCGCTGCTCCTCGCCGGGGTGGGCAGCGGGTTCGTGATCTCGCCCAACCAGACGATCACGCTGTCGCAGGTGCCGCCCGGCGGGGGCGGCAGCGCGGGCGGCGTGCTCCAGACGGGCCAGCGGATCGGCACCGCCTGCGGCATCGCCGCGGTCGGCGCGATGTTCTTCGCGACCGTCGCCAACAGCGGCGGCGACTGGGCGCTGGCGTTCCGGCACGGCCTGGTGGTCATCCTGGCGTTCGTGCTGTCGGCGCTGGGCGCCGCCGTGGCCGACCTCACGGCCGGGCACCGCCGGAGCCGCGTCACCGGCTCCGGCGGGAGCGGCGGCACAGCGCCCGCCCGAGCAGGGCCGCCGCGCTCCCCGCGATGAGGGTGAGCGCCCCGGCCACCGCCGCGAGGATCAGGTTCTGCTTGCGGACCCTGGCCGGGATCCGCGCGTACGGGACGGTCGTGAACGACACCAGCTCGTACCGGGAGACGTACCGTCCGGCCAGACCGCGCTCCAGGGCGTGCTGCGCGGCGTGGGCGACCTTGTAGACCGGCGAGGAGACCCGGTCGCGCATCTCCACGAAGTTGTCCAGCGCCATCTCGGCGATCGCGTCGGTGTTGGGCTTGCGGCGGTCCTGGTAGAGCGCCAGCGCCAGGTCCCAGCGCCCGCCGGTCTCGGTCAGGCACCGGTCGATCTCGATGCAGTCCTCGAACGCGCAGTTGGCGCCCTGCCCGAAGAACGGCACGATCGCGTGGGCCGCGTCGCCGAGTAACGCGACCAGGGTGCCGTCCACCTCCCGCACCCAGGGCCGGCAACGCACCGTGACCAGCGAGCCGACGGGGTTGTGCTCGAAGTCGTCGGTGAGCGCGGGCATCAGCCCGGCCACGTCCGGATAGTGCCTGGCGAAGTGGGCGCGGACCTTGCCGGGCGTGTCGAGCGCGGCGAAGTCGTCGCGCGGCCAGAACAGCGTGCAGGTGAACGAGCGGTCCAGGTTCGGCAGCGCGATCATCATCGAGTCCCCGCGCGGCCAGATGTGCAGCGCGTCCGGGTCCAGCGCGAACTCGCCATCGCGCGGCGGGACGGTCAGCTCCTTGTAGCCGTGCTCCAGGAAGTCCTGGCCCGCCTCGATGCCGTCCAGCGACCCGCGCACCGCGCTGTAGGCGCCGTCCCCGGCCAGGACCACGTCCGCGGCGTCGCCCGGGACGCCGTCGATCATCAGCCGCCCGCCCGCGACCCCGGTGACCCGCCGGGAGAACCGCAGCGTCACCCCGGGCGTGGACTCGGCGGCGTCCAGCAGCGCGGCGTTCAGCTCGGCCCGGCTGATCGAGTTGATCGCGCGCCTGCCGTCCGCGCTGTACGGCTGGAAGTCCGGTGCCGCGTGCCGTCCGCCCGCCCGGGGGTGCACCATCCGGCCGTGCATCGGCAGCGCCCGCTCCAGGGCCTGCTCACGCAGGCCCACCTCCTCCAGCGCCGCCAGGCCCCGCGCCGAGATCGCCAGGTTGATGGAGCGCCCGCGCTCGGCCCCGGCGATCCGCGGGTCGGGGCGCCGCTCGTACACCGTCACCTCGACGCCGCGCCGTCCCAGCAGCGTGGCCAGCAGGCAGCCGGCCAGCCCCGCGCCGACGACCGCCACCCGCCGCGCGCGAGGCGCCTCAGTCCCGCTCATCGGTCCCGCTCATCCTGGATCACCGTCTCCTCGATCTGCGAGCGGACCTCCCACAGGTCGGGGAACGCGGGCCTGAACAGGGTGGAGCGCAGGTAGTCCGCCCCGGCGGAGCCCCCCGTGCCGATCTTGGCGCCGATCGTCCGCTCGACCATCTTGACGTGCCGGTACCGCCATTCCTGAATGCCCTCGTCCACGTCCACCAGCGCCTCGCACACCTCGGCCGCCGGGCCGCTCTCGTCGGCGTACACCTCCAGCAGCGCGCGCTGGACGCGCGGATCGGGCTCCCACGGCCGCGAGGGGTCACGGTCGAGCGCCGACCGGGGCACCGGGTAGCCGTGCCCGTCCAGGTAGCGCAGCAGCGAGTCGAACATCGACCTGCGCCGCGCCGCCGCCCGCAGCCGCGGGTCGTCGCGCAGGTCCGAGGCGGGGAACCGGCGCCGCCCCAGCACGGCCTCCAGCTCGCGGAACTGGTACGACTCGAAGCCGCTCGACGTGCCGAGCGCGTCCCGGAAGGCGGCGAACTGCCGGGGCGTCATCGTCTCCAGGATGTCCAGCTGCCCGACCACCGTCTTGAGGATCTTGGCGATCCGCCGCGCGGTGTGCAGCGCCCTGGCGCTGCCGCCCTCCTCCAGCAGCCGCTGGAGCAGCGCGGCCTCATGGAGGATCTGCTTGAACCACAGCTCGTACACCTGGTGGATGATCACGAACAGCAGCTCGTCATGCGCCCCGGTGCGCGGCCGCTGGCAGTCCAGCAGCCGGTCGAGCCGGAGATAGCTCCCGTAGGTGAGGGATGCCTCGTCGTCGTGCATTGCCGCGCCCCTGCCGACCCGTCACCGGCACCCCGTCGTGCCGGCCGATCTCCGCAGACTAACCGGACGCGTGGGCGTCCACCAGAAGGGTCTGCAGGCCGCTGCCGAACCAGCCGGAGGGGTCGGCGAGCTCGGCCTCGGCCATGGCGCAGCCGCCCGGATCGGTGTGCACCCGCGCCCGCATGAAGATCCACTCGCCCTCGGGATCGCGGTGCAGCGCCACGGTGAGGTCGGTGTTGATGATCAGCCATTTGGCGAAGTCGAGCTGGCTGCCCACGCCGGACATGCTGTCGGCCAGGGTGAGCGCGCGCACCAGGGGCGTGTCGTCCTCCCCGGCGACCAGCGGGAGCCGCGACCGCGCCCACACCGCCGCCGGTCCCGGGCGGGCGAACGAGCCCTCGACGACCCGCCATTCGATGCACGACAGGTACCCGGCCATGTTCGCGCCGGGCCAGGCGGTGCCGAGGACGGTCGGGACGGCGGGCACCGGGGGAGGGACCGGGGTGTGGGCGGTCGGCTCCAGGTGCGCGGGCGCGGCGGCGATCCGCCAGGCGGTGGCGCGGGCGACGGGACCGTCCTCGGCCGACAGCTCGGCCTCCAGGAGGTTGATCCGGCGTCCCGGCCGCACGGTCCGCACGGTCACCTCCAGCGGCGCCACGGGCACCGGGCGGAGGATCTCCATCGTCAGCCGCGCCACCCGCAGGCCGGGGGACGGCTCGTGCCGTTCGAAGGCGCGGCCGAGCAGCGCCGAGACCGGCCCGGCGTGCTGGAAGCCGCGCGACCAGGGCCCGGCGGTGGCGGCGGTGCTGGCGAAACGCCCGTCGCCGAGCGGTTCGTAGAACGAGGCCGCGACAAGCGGCGGCAGATCCTTGTCCAGGTCCTTGCTCACGGGGGCGCTCACCCGGCTAGGTTACAGAACGACGTTCGGTGAAGGAGGGCCGGGGTGACCGCGATCACGAGGGAGTTCGTCGGCCTGCCGTCCCCGCTGGTCGGACGCGCGGGCGCGGGCGGCCATCCCTGCCAGGGCGTCTACCATCGCCCGGCCGGCGGGCCACCGCCGCGCACCGCCTTCATCGCCACCCACTACAACGTCGACTTCTCCGAGCACTACCTGGCCTCCCATCTGGCCGAGCGCGGGTACGGCTTCCTCGGCTGGAACACCCGGTTCCGCGGCAACGAGGCGTACTTCCTGCTCGACCACGCGCTCGCCGAGATCGGTGTGGGCGTCCGGTGGCTGCGCGAGGAGGCGGGGGCGGAGCGGATCGTCCTGCTCGGCAACTCCGGCGGCGGCTCGCTGATGGCGGCCTACCAGTCGCAGGCCGCCGAGCCCAGCGTCCGCCCGGTCGCGGGCATGCGGCCGGTCGAGGCGATCGAGGACCTGCCCGCGGGCGATCTGTTCGTCGCGCTCGCCGCCCACTCGGGACGTCCCGAGGTCCTGACGGCCTGGATGGACCCTTCGGTGGTCGACGAGAACGACGTGCTGTCGGCCGACCCGGACCTGGACCCGTTCGACCCCGCCAACGGCCCGCCGTTCGGCGCCGACTTCCAGGCCCGGTACAGGCAGGCGCAGCGCGAGCGCAACGAACGCATCACCGACTGGGTGCTCGCCCAGCTCGACGCGCTCGCCGGCACCCGGGCACGCGCCCGCGACAGGCTGTTCAACGTGCACCGGACATGGGCGGACCTGCGGATGATCGACCCGGCGATCGAGCCGTCCGACCGGGTGCCGAACCGCTGCTACCTCGGTGATCCCGCGACCGCCAACTACGGTGTCTTCGGCATCGGCTCGGTGTGCACGCTGCGCACCTGGCTGTCGATGTGGAGCCTGCGGACGTCCCAGTGCGCCGCCGCGCCGCACCTGGCGCGGATCACCGTCCCGTCCCTGGTGGTGCACGCGACCGCCGACACCGGCGTGTACGAGAGCGACGCCCGCGCGATCCACGGCGCCCTCGCCGCCGAGGACAAGCGGCTGGAGTTCATCAAGGACGACCACTACCTGCCCGCGTCCCGTCCCCAGGCCGCCGACCTCATCGACGCCTGGGTGCGCGAGCGCGGCTAGCCCGCCGCGTTCCCTGGCCCGGCACGTTCCTCAGCCCGGCACGTCCCCGGCCGAGACGCGGACGGCGTGCAGGGCGGCGGTGATGGCGGCGGCGTCCTCGGAGCCGAGGCCGGGCAGCCCGAAGTCCGCCTCGTGCAGCGCGGCGGTCGACTCCTCGGCCAGCTCGCGGCCCGCCGGGGTGATCGTGGCCAGCACCACCCGCCGGTCGTCCGGTGACGGGCGCCGCTCGACGAGGCCGCGCCGCTCCAGCCGCCCGATCACGTTGGTGACCGAGGCCGGATGCACCATCAGCCGGGTGCCGATCTTGCCCATCGGCAGCGTGCCGGTGCGGGCGAAGGCCAGCAGCCGCAGCGCCTCGTAGGCGGCGAAGGTCAGCCCGTACGGCTTCAGCGCCGCCTCGATCACGCTGAGCAGCAGCTGCTGGGCCCGCATGACGGAGGTCACGGCCGCCATGCGGTCGGCGTGCTCCGGCCACCGGGCGCTCCACTGGCGGTGCGCCTCGGCGATCGGGTCGAGGGGTTTGACGGGCTCGGTCATGGAAACTATTTTAGCTTCCAAATATTGGATGACAAAGGGCCTGGGAGGGCGGGGGATCGGCATGCACGTTCCCGAGCATCCGGTGCGGTTCGTCACGGCGGCGGCCCTGTTCGACGGGCACGACGCGGCCATCAACATCATGCGGCGCATCCTCCAGTCGCAGGGCGCCGAGGTCGTCCACCTCGGCCACGACCGCTCCGTCCGCGAGGTCGTGGACGCGGTGCTCGAAGAGGACGCCCAGGGCGTGGCGATCTCGTCCTACCAGGGCGGGCACATCGAGTATTTCGAGTTCCTGGCGCGGTCCCTGGCCGAGGCCGGCGCGGGCCACGTGAAGGTCTTCGGCGGGGGCGGCGGCGTGATCGTCGCCGAGGAGATCGAGCGGCTGGCGCGCGCCGGGGTGCGGATCTTCTCCCCGGAGGACGGCCAGCGGCTCGGCCTGCCCGGAATGATCAACGAGCTGGTCCGCGACTGCGACGTGGACCTGGCGGCCGAGCCCGTCCCGGTCGAGGCGGTCCTGGCGGGGGAGCGGCGGGCGCTGGCCCGGGCGATCACCTGCCTCCAGGCCGGCCGGCTCCCCGACGGCGACCGGCGCGCGATCGCGGAGGCCGCGGCGCGCAGGTCCGTTCCCGTGCTCGGCATCACCGGGACCGGCGGCTCGGGCAAGTCGTCCCTCACCGACGAGCTGGTCCGGCGGCTGCGCGTCGACCGGCAGGACAAGCTGCGCGTCGCCGTCCTGGCCGTGGACCCGACCCGGCGCCGCGGCGGCGGCGCCCTCCTCGGCGACCGCATCCGGATGAACTCCCTGGACGGCGACCACGTCTTCTTCCGGTCCCTGGCCACCCGCGGGGCGCGCGAGCTGCCCGAGGGCATCGACGGCGTGATCGAGGCGTGCAAGGCCGCCGGATACGACCTGGTGATCCTGGAGACCCCCGGCATCGGGCAGGGCGACGCGGCGATCGTGCCGCTGGCCGACGTGTCCCTGTACGTGATGACGCCCGAGTTCGGCGCCGCGTCCCAGCTCGAGAAGATCGACATGCTGGACTTCGCCGACGTGGTGGCGATCAACAAGTTCGAGCGGCGGGGCGCGGCCGACGCGCTGCGCGACGTGTCCCGGCAGATGCTGCGCAACCGCGAGGAGTTCAGCCGGTCGCCCGAGGAGATGCCGGTCTTCGGCACCAGCGCCGCCACCTTCAACGACGACGGCGTCACCGCGCTCTACCAGCATCTGACCGGCCTGCTGGGGATCGAGCGCGGCGTGCTGCCCCGGGTGGACACCAGGGTCTCCACGGGCGCCGCGCAGATCGTCCCGCCGAACCGGGTCCGCTACCTGTCGGAGATCGCCGAGACGGTGCGCGGCTACCACGCCGAGACGCAGCGGCAGATCGCGGCGGTACGGCGCGTCCAGCGGCTGGAGCAGGTGCGCGCCGAGCTCTCCGAGACCGGCGCGGGGGACGCCGCGAAGGAGGTCGGCGCGCTGCTGGAGCGGGCGCGCCGGGAGGTGACCCCCGAGTGCGCCGAGCTGATCGCCACCTGGCCCGCCGTCGTCGAGTCGTACTCCGGGGACGAGCAGGTCGTCAGGATCCGCGACAAGGAGCTGCACACGCCGCTGACCCGTGAGTCGCTGTCGGGCACCCGCATCCCGCGCGTCGCGCTGCCCCGCTACGAGGACCACGGCGAGCTGCTGCGCTTCCTGCGCAATGAGAACCTGCCCGGCAGGTTCCCCTTCACCGGCGGCGTGTTCCCGTTCAAGCGCGACAACGAGGACCCGGCCAGGATGTTCGCGGGCGAGGGCGACCCGTTCCGCACCAACCGGCGCTTCAAGCTGCTGTCGGAGGGACAGCCCGCGACCCGCCTGTCCACCGCGTTCGACTCGGTCACCCTGTACGGGCGCGACCCCGGCGAACGTCCCGACGTGTACGGCAAGGTCGGCACGTCCGGCGTGTCGATCGCCACGCTGGACGACATGAAGGCGCTGTACGACGGGTTCGACCTGTCGGCCCCCACCACCTCGGTGTCGATGACGATCAACGGGCCGGCGCCGACCATCCTGGCGTTCTTCCTCAACACCGCGATCGACCAGAGGCTGGACGCCTTCCGCGAGGAGAACGGCCGCGAACCGTCCCCCGAGGAGGCCGAGGAGATCAGGAGGCGGGTGCTGACCACGGTGCGCGGCACCGTCCAGGCCGACATCCTCAAGGAGGACCAGGGCCAGAACACCTGCATCTTCTCCACCGAGTTCTCGCTGCGGATGATGGGCGACATCCAGCAGTGGTTCATCGACAACGGCGTCCGCAACTTCTACTCGGTGTCGATCTCCGGCTACCACATCGCCGAGGCCGGGGCCAACCCCATCAGCCAACTGGCCTTCACCCTGGCCAACGGGTTCACCTACGTGGAGTCCTACCTGGCCAGGGGCATGGACGTGGACGACTTCGCGCCCAACCTGTCCTTCTTCTTCTCCAACGGCATGGACCCCGAGTACTCGGTCCTGGGCCGTGTCGCGCGCCGCATCTGGGCGGTGGCGATGAGGGAGCGGTACGGCGCGGGCGAGCGCAGCCAGAAGCTGAAGTACCACATCCAGACCTCGGGCCGGTCCCTGCACGCCCAGGAGATGCACTTCAACGACATCCGCACCACGTTGCAGGCGCTCATCGCCATCTACGACAACTGCAACAGCCTCCACACCAACGCCTACGACGAGGCCGTGACCACGCCCACCGCCGAGTCGGTGCGCCGCGCCCTGGCCATCCAGATGATCATCAACCGGGAGTGGGGCCTGGCGATGAACGAGAACCCCATGCAGGGCTCGTTCATCACCGACGAGCTGACCGACCTGGTCGAGGAGGCGGTGCTGGCCGAGTTCGACCGGATCAGCGAGCGCGGCGGGGTGCTGGGCGCGATGGAGACCGGCTACCAGCGCGGCCGCATCCAGGACGAGTCGATGCTGTACGAGCGGCGCAAGCACGACGGCTCGCTGCCGATCATCGGGGTCAACACCTTCCGCCCGCCGGAGGGCGCCGGGGACGAGGGCGGCGGCAAGCCGCTGGAGCTCGCCCGCGCGACCGAGGAGGAGAAGAGGTCGCAGCTTGAGCGGGTCCGGGACTTCCAGGCCCGCCACCGCGACGAGGCGCCGGCGGCCCTGGAGGCGCTGAAGGAGGCGGCCCGTTCCGGCGAGAACGTCTTCGCCGTCCTGATGGACGCGGCGCGGGTGTGCAGCCTGCAGCAGATCACCGAGGCGTTCTTCGAGGTGGGCGGCCAGTACCGGCGCAATGTCTGAGCGGTCTCCCCGGGACGACACCGGCGCCGCGGTCCCGCTGCCCGGCCGGGTGCGCCGCGTGGTCTCGCTGGTGCCCTCGCTCACCGAGACGATCGCCGTGTCCGCGCCGGGGCTGCTGGCCGGCGCGACCGACTGGTGCTCGCATCCGCCCGGCCTGGACGTCCCGAGGGTGCGCGGCACCAAGAACCCCGACCTGGAACGGATCGCCGGGCTGCGTCCCGACCTGGTCGTGGGCAACACCGAGGAGAACCGCCCCGCCGACGTCGAGGCGCTGCGGGAGCGCGGGATCCCGGTCTGGATGACCGAGATCCGCACCGTGGACGAGGCGCTCGTGTCGCTGCGGCGGATGCTCACCGAGGCGTGCGGCGTCCCGGCCCCCGCCTGGCTGGACGAGGCCGCGCGCGCCTGGTCGCGGCCCCCCGTGCTCGAACCGCGCCGGAAGGCCGTCATCCCGATCTGGCGGCGTCCCTGGATGGTGGTGGGACGCGCCACCTTCACCGGTGACGTGCTGGACCGGCTCGGGGTCGCCAACGTCCACGCCGGCCACCCCGAGCGCTACCCGAAGATCCCGATCGAGGAGCTGAACGCGGCGGGCGCCGACCTGGTCGTGCTTCCGGACGAGCCGTACCGGTTCACCGCCGGCGACGGGCCGGAGAGCTTCCCCGGCCTTCCGTGCGCCCTGGTCGACGGCCGCCACCTGACCTGGTACGGCCCGTCCCTCGTCGACGCGCCGCGGGTGCTGGCGGGCCGGCTGTCACATCCCCTGCCGCCCGCCGGCCGGCCTCACGCCTTGGGACCGCCCGCGACGTAGATGACCTGCCCCGACACGAACGAGGACTCCTCACCGGCGAAGAACGAGACCATCGCGGCGATGTCCTCGGGCCGGCCGACCCTGCGCACCGGGATCTCCTTGGCCGCGGCCTGCTGGAACACCTCGAAGTCCACGCCGACCCGCTCGGCGGTCGCGGCGGTCATGTCGGTCACGATGAACCCGGGCGCGATCGCGTTCACGGTGACGCCGAACTTGCCGAGCTCGATCGCCAGGGTCTTGGTGAACCCCTGCATGCCGGCCTTGGCCGCCGAGTAGTTCGCCTGACCCCGGTTGCCCAGCGCCGAGGTGGACGACAGGTTCACGATCCGGCCCCAGCCCGCCTTGGTCATGTACGCCTGCGCGGCCCGGCTCATCAGGAAGGCGCCGCGCAGGTGCACCGCCAGGACCGCGTCCCAGTCGTCCTCGGTCATCTTGAACAGCAGGTTGTCGCGGATGATCCCGGCGTTGTTGACCAGCACCAGCGGCGGGCCCAGCTCCGCGGCGACCCGCTCCACCGCCGCCGACACCTTCGCGGAGTCGGCGACGTCCACCCCCACGGCCAGCGCCCGCCCGCCGTCCTTCTCGATGGCCTCCACCGTCCCGGCGCAGGCGGCCTCGTCGAGGTCGCAGACGGCGACCGCGAACCCGTCGCGGGCCAGCCGCACCGCCGTGGCCGCTCCGATCCCGCGCGCCGCGCCCGTGACGATGGCGACCTTGCTCTCGCTCATGGCGTTTCCTCTTTCGTTGCTGCCGTGCGGTCCGTCCGTGCCGTGGTCCCGGCTCAGACCCGCAGGTCCTTGGCGATGATGGTCTTCATGACCTCGTTGGTCCCCCCGTAGATCCGGGTGACCCTGGCGTCGGTGTACAGGCGCGCGATCGGGTACTCCAGGATGTAGCCGTAGCCGCCGTGCAGTTGCAGGCACTTGTCGATGACACGGCCCTCGACCTCGGTGCAGAACAGCTTGCACTTGGCGGCGTCGGCCGGGGTCAGCTCACCGGCGTCCAGCGCCTCCACGCAGCGGTCCACGAGCGCCTGCGCGGCCTCCACCTCGGTGGCGCACTCGGCCAGGACGAACTTGGTGTTCTGGAACGACGACACGGGCTTGCCGAAGACGGTGCGCTCCTGGACGTACCTCTTGGCGAACTCGATCGCCGCCGCGGCGGACGAGTAGGAGGACACGGCGATGCCCAGGCGCTCCTCGGCCAGGTTGTGGGTGAGGTACTCGAACCCGCGGCCCTCTTCGCCCAGCAGGTCCTCGACCGGGACGCGCACGTCGGTGAAGGACAGCTCGGCGGTGTCGGAGGCGCGCAGCCCGATCTTCTCCAGCTTGCGGCCGACCGTGTAGCCCTCGCTCTTGGTGTCGACGGCGAGGATGGACAGGCCTGCGCGGCGGTTCTCGGGGGTGGCGGGGGAGGTGCGGGCCACCACCAGCACGCGGTCGGCCAGCACGCCGCCGGTGATGAAGGTCTTGGCGCCGTTGAGGATGTAGTGGTCGCCGTCCCGCCTGGCGGTGGTCTGGATGCCCGCGAGGTCCGAGCCGGTCCCGGGCTCGGTCATCGCGATGGCCATCATCATGTCGCCGGAGATGAAGTCGGGCAGCCAGCGCTTCTTCTGGTCCTCGCTCGCGTACTTCAGCAGGTACGGGAGCACCAGGTTGACGTGCACGCCGTAGCCGCCGAAGCCCACCGCGGCCCTGGCGCACTCCTCGGAGATCACGAGCTGGTACTTGAAGCTGGTCTCGCCCGCGCCGCCGTACTCCTCGGGGACCTGGATGCCGAACACGCCGAGCTCGCCCAGCTTGTTGTAGAAGTCGCGGGGCGGGTGCCCGGCCTTCTCCCACTCGTCGTAGACGGGAGCCACCTCGGCGGCGATGAAGTCCCGGATCATCGTCCGGAACGCCTCATGGTCCTTGTTGAACACGGTTCGGCGCACGGCCCCGCTCCTCGATCCCGAATGTCCCTTATCTACTGGAACGCCAAGCTACGTTGAACGGGATTCTAGAATCAACCCGGGAACGTCCGGAACGCGGGGTGCGCTCCGGCGGCGGGAACGGGCGCCGTGCCTCTGGTAGCGGGGCGTCTAGCAGGAGGGGGCGCAGATGCGGCGCGAGAGGGACTGCAGGAACAGCTTGCGCACCTCCCCCGGAGTCTGGGCCACCACCACGTCGCCGCGGGTCGCCTGGGTGATCCGGCGGAGCTCGTCGACGTCCACGTCCTTGCCATAGCCGAACATGAACACCTGGACCGGGCGCGCGGGATCGTAGGAGCGGCGCAGCGTGTCCAAGGTCTCCTTCAAGGACGCCCCCTCCCTGTCCAGGTTGCGGCCGTCGGTCCACAGCAGCACCGAGTGGACGAACTCGGGCTTGTAGGTCCGCTGCATGTAGTCGAACGCGGCCAGGGTCGTGTCGTACAGGCCCGTGCCGCCGTTGCGTTTGGCCCGGATCTGGCTGAAGGCCGACAGGATCAGCTGCCGCCGGGTGGAGGAGCCCAGCCGCTCGCCCAGTGGCCCCACGCTGACCAGCTCCCGCCAGTCCTGCTCGCCGACCAGCTCGGTGGAGAACACCCACTGGCCCAGCTCGCTGTCGTCGGGCAGCAGCGACAGCCCGGCCTGGGCGGCCCGCACCGTGGACTGCAACCGGGTGACGCCCGGCTCCACCTCCTCGTTCATCGAGCCGGAGATGTCGATCACGCTGAGCATCCGGATGCCCAGCGACAGCCGCGCCCAGGACTGCATGATCCGCTGCACGTCCGCCGGGGAAGGGGGGCTCAGCAGGCGGGGCGGGCGCGGGTCCAGCCCGGCGCGGTCGCCGAACGACTCGGGCGCGGCGCCCGACGGCGCCCGGAATCCGCGCTCCATCAGGTCATCGCGGGTGTCGTCGCCGGTCAGCTCCTTCTCCAGCAGGCGCGCGGCGGCGGCCTTGGCGGCGGCGTCCCGGTCCCCGGCGCGCCCGACCACGGTGATCCGGTAGTCCATCGCGAGCGTGCCCTCGGACGGGTACACCGCGACGGCCTGCTCCTCCGGCCCGCCCCCGTTGTAGGCGTACACCGCCTGCTCCGGCGCCAGCGCGATCGGGTGGCGGCCCTGGCGGTCCTGCCGGAACGAGGCGAACTCCGCCTGCACCGAGGGCGTCACGGCCTCCCGCAGCGTCCGCACGGCGCCGGTGAACTGCGCGCTGCCCTCGTCCTGCCGTCCCAGCAGGATGTTGGCCAGCATCAGCGCGGCCATCCCGGTCGCGGTGCGGTTGGGGTCGGGGACCCTCAGCTTCACCGAGCCGGGAGGGATCGCGGACCCCGTACCCGGGCCCGTGCCCGCGCCGGCTCCGGCCGCCACGAGAAGGGCCTGCCAGGACGGCCGGGCGCCGCCCCGGCCCTGGAGCCGCCGCGCGACCCCGGCGGGCGTGGCCACCACGACCGGGGTGGACGCGATCGACCGCAGGGTGGTGATCGTGCCGGTGCCCTGCCGGCCACCGGACGCGGTGGACGGCGCACGCGCGAGAACGGTCCACAGCGAGGAGTCGGGGATCCACACGTCCGGCTTCTCGGTGACCCCGGCCACGCCCCGTCCCGACAGCAGGGTGGACACCGCCACCGGGTCGGCGGCGCGCACGCTGACGCGGACGCAGCGGTCCCCGACCTCGTTCCGGTCGTCGTTGAAGCGCCCGGCGGCCTTGGTGACGGCCGGCGCGATCTCGGGCGCCGCCGCCAGGTTCAGCTGGAGCGCGTCCGCCCCCGTACAGGGCCCTCCGGAGGCCAGCGCGTACACGCCCAGGCCCGCCAGGAGGGTCAGGACGGCGGCGCCGGCCATCGGGCCCCAGAACGCGGTGCCGCGCGGAAGGGAGCGGCCCGGGGCGACATGCCGTCCGGGACCGGTGGCGCCCGGCCTGGACGGGACGGTCGGCGACGCCAGGCGGTGGCCGGACGGTCCCGCCTCGCCGAGCGGCGGCCGCGAGGGCCCGCCGCCTTCGGGCGGGTTCCCGGGCGGGTTCTCGGACGACCGGAACCGGGGGACGGCGCCTCCGGCGTCGGAGGCGCCCATGAAACCGCCGTAGCCGCGCGGCGGCCTCGGCTCGGGCGGAGGATCCTGTCCCCGCGGGGGATCCGGAAGCCACTCGGGGACGTCGTCGTGGCCGTTCATGGCCGGTTACCCGTGATCATCACGACTGCCACCTTCGCGGGGCCGATGGGGCGGATCATGAGACACAAACTAGATATGTCTCGACCTGGGGGTAGTGATGCTCACCCCTTCCCGAGCGCTCGTCAAGCGGTATGCGGCAGCGGTTCCATCCAGGGGTACGCAGACGGCGCCCGCCAGGATCGATGGGATTCTCCGACGGGCTTCACACGGTGCGGATCCGCCTCGGATCCGCCTCGGAGGCGGTGCGGTTCCGGGCCGTGGCCGGACAAGGCCAGCGTTGGGCCTTGTCGGCCTGGGATCAGGCGCTAAGTGAGGAGGAGCGGCCCGGCGGGGTGCCCCGCGCGCAAAGTAAAAGCGACGCCGGGTGGATACGGGGGCAATCCACCCGGCGTCGCGTCATCGGTGTTCCGACGGGGGCCCGGAACACCGGCACGGGCGCTCCGACGGGGGACCAGAGCGCCGGTACAAATCGTACACCGAACCCCCCCGCCCTTAGTCAAGAGAAAGTCACGACCCGATTTCCGGACGCCGACCGGAAATACCCTTGTGGTGCGGGCCGCCGACGCCATCAGGCTCGCCGAACCGGGGCTTCGGCTGCGGCTCCCGGCCGCCGTTGGCGTAGATCACACTGAGGTACGGCAGGAACACCGCCCCCACGATCAGCACGCCCGCCACCCACACCGGGGCCCCGGCCGCCGCGGTGATCACCGCGGCGATGAAACAGCCGGTGCGCACCCCCATCGAGATCAGGTACCGCCGCTGCCGGTAGCGGATGTCCTCCGACATCGGCTTCGGCGCGTTGGTCACGGTGTAGACCTCTGGGCCACGGCGGGGAATGAGCTTCACGGTTCCACGGTATGCCCTGGGGCAGACGCACGCGATATGGGGAGGGCCTATGACCGACCGCACCTACCGGGTGACCGAGATCGTCGGCACCTCGCCGGTCTCCGTCGACGAGGCCGTGCGCAACGGGATCAGGCGTGCCGGGCGGACGCTGCGCCATCTGGACTGGTTCGAGGTGACCGAGGTGCGGGGGCAGATCGTGGACGGGGAGGTGGCGCACTACCAGGTCGGCCTGAAGGTCGGCTTCCGCCTTGAGGACGCCTGAACACCCCGAGGGACGCGCGAGGGCCCCGGCTCCCTCCCTTTCACGGCGGGACGGGGCCGGGGCCTCTCCGCGGCGGTCTCAGGACGCCTGCGAGACCGTCGACATGTTGTAGTCGGCGACCCTCAGCGCGGGCATCGCGGCGCGGGTGAAGTAGTCCGACCACTCGCGCGGCAGGGTCGGCACGGTCGCGCCCGCCTCGGTGACACGGCCGAGCAGGTCCACCGGGCTCTCGTTGAACCGGAAGTTGTTCACCGCGCCGACCACCTCCCCGCCCTCCACGAGGTAGACGCCGTCGCGGGTGAGGCCGGTCAGCAGCAGCCGCTGCGGGTCGACCTCCCGGATGTACCACAGGCAGGTCAGCAGCAGCCCCCGCTCCGTGCGCGCCACCATGTCGTCCAGGGACGCGGACGTGTCCCGCCCCGACATCGTCAGGTTGTCGATCACGGGGGTGAGGGGCAGCCCGGTGCGCTCCGCCGACCGCCGGGTCTGGATGAGCGCGTTGAGCGTCCCGCCGGAGATCCACTCGGTGGCGGCCAGCCCCAGCCCGTTGTCGAACACCGACGTGTCCCGGCCGGAGGCGTGCGCGATCACGAACGGGCCGGCCTCCAGCCCCGGCGCCCGGGGATCGCTGGATAGCGTGAGCGGCACCTCGGTCAGCCGCTCGCCCACCCGGGTGCCGCCGCCCGGCGCGCTGAACACCGTCCGCCCGTCGTAGGCGTCCTGCGCGCCCGCCGACCAGTACAGGTAGATCATGAGGTCGGCGACCGCGCTGGGCGGCAGGATCGTCTCGTACCGGCCGGCGGGCAGCTCGACGCGGCGCTCGCCCCACTCCAGCCTGCGCGCCAGCCCGGCGGCCAGGCCCGGCACGTCCACGTCGGTGAAGTCGCGGGTGCCCACGCCCGCCCACGTCGAGCCGCCCGCGCCCTTGGCGTTCAGCTCCAGCAGCCCGGTCGGCTGGTCGTGCCGCAACCGCAGCCCCGCCGACGACCCCAGGAAGGTCGAGGTCAGCACGTGGTTGGCGAACCCGTACAGCTTCCGCCCGCCCGCCTCGGCCTCCTCGAACGCCGCGCCCAGCGCGGGAGCAAACCCCTCGTAGACCCCGATCCCGGTCTCGGCGGGCGGGTCGTCCCACGCGCCCGCGCCCGGCACCGGCTCGCCGAGCAGCGGCGCGGCGTCCTCGGCCGGCTCGTTCCCGGCCGCGTCCGCCTCGGCCGCGCGCACCAGGTCCTCCAGGTCGTCCGCGCCCACGGCGGTGCGCGACACCACCCCGGCCGCGACCCGGTCCCCCTTGCCGCGCAGCGCGATCACGGTGAGCCGGTTGGACCGGGTCACCCCGTTGGTGGTCAGCGTGTTGCCGGCCCAGCGCAGGTTGGCGGTGCTGGACTCGTCGGCGATCACGATGCAGTCGTCGGCGCGGGACAGCTCCAGCACCCGCTCGACGGCCTCCTGCGGGCGCAGCACGCTCACTGGCCGGCCTCCTTCAGCGCGTTGAGGATGTTGACGCCGCGGAACAGCGCGGACGGGCAGCCGTGGCTGACCGGGGCGACCTGCCCCGGCTGGCCCTTGCCGCAGTTGAACGCGCCGCCCAGCACGTAGGTCTGCGGGCCGCCCACCGCCTCCATCGAGTTCCAGAAGTCGGTGGTGGTGGCCTGGTAGGCCACGTCCCGCAGCTGCCCGGCCAGCCGGCCGTTCTCGATCCGGTAGAAGCGCTGGCCGGTGAACTGGAAGTTGTACCGCTGCATGTCGATCGACCAGCTCTTGTCGCCGACGATGTAGATCCCGCGGTCCACCCCGGAGATCAGCTCGTCGGTGGACGGGCCGCCGGGCAGCGGCTGCAGCGACACGTTCGCCATCCGCTGCAGCGGCATGCTGGACGCCGAGTCGGCGAACGCGCACCCGTTGGAGCGGTCGGCGCCGGTGAGCCGGGCGATCCGGCGGTCGAGCTGGTAGCCGGTGAACATCCCGGCGCTGATGATCTCGAACGCCTGGGTCTGCACGCCCTCGTCGTCGAAGCCGATGGTCGCCAGGCCGTGCTCCGCGGTGCGGTCGCCGGTGACGTTCATGACCTTCGAGCCGTACTGCAGCGTGCCCAGCTTGTCGGGCGTGGCGAACGAGGTGCCCGCGTACGCCGCCTCGTACCCCAGGGCGCGGTCCAGCTCGGTGGCGTGCCCGATCGACTCGTGGATGGTCAGCCACAGGTTGGACGGGTCGATGACCACGTCGTAGGACCCGGGCTCCACCGACGGCGCGGCCAGCTTCTCGGCCAGCAGCTCGGGGATGCGGGCCAGCTCGCCCTCCCAGTCCCAGTGGGAGCCGGTCAGCCACTCCCAGCCGCGGCCGACGGGCGGCGCGAGGGTGCGCATCGTCTCGAAGCCGTTCTCACCGATCGCGACCGAGTTCAGCACCGAGTGCAGGCGCACCCGCTGCTGCGTGGTGACCGTCCCGGCCAGGTCGGCGAAGAACTTGTTCTCCTTGACCTGGAGCAGCGTGGCGTCGGCGTGGTCGACGCGGTCGTCGTCCAGCAGCAGCCGGCTGCGCTCGGCGAGCAGGGCGACCTTCTCGGCGGTCGGCACGGTGAACGGGTCGACCTCGTACTCGGAGACCCAGACGCGCTCGCCGTGCATCGGCTCGGGCGCCAGCTCGATCGGCTCGCGGTTGACCGCGGCGGCGACCGCGGCGACCTCGACGGCCTGCGCGGCGACACGCGCGGCCCCGTCCGGCGTCAGGTCGATTCCGGCGGCGAACCCCCAGGTGCCGTTCTTCACGACGCGGACCGACAGGCCCACGTCGTCGGCGTCCAGCGCCGTCTCCAGCGCGGCGTCGTGCAGCCGCAGCGTCTGGCTGCGGATCCGTTCGAGCCGGAAGTCGGCGTGCTCGGCGCCCAGCTCCCTGGCCTTGCTCAGCGCCGCGTCGGCGAGCGCGCGCAGCGGCAGCGCGGTGAATGCGGGATCGATGTCATGCACCCTTCGCAACCTACCCCGCGGCGCCTCCCTCAGGTGCTCTCAGGCGGGCGTGCCCGGGGAACAAAGCCCGGTCGGCGGATCTTGTCGGAACGGCACATCTGGTTACCACCGCGTAGGCCGTTACGCTCCTCGTCAGTTGCGGGGGGCCCGGGCAGCGCGTCCCCGCGGTCAGTCACAGCGGAACGGCACGACGAGGGGTACGACGATGAGTCGCTCAGTCCTGGTGACCGGCGGTAACCGGGGCATCGGCCTCGCCATCGCCCGCGAGCTCGCGGAGGCGGGCGACGCGGTCGCGGTCACCTACCGTTCGGGGGAGCCGCCCGAGGGCCTGTTCGGCGTCCGCTGCGACGTGACCAGCGCCGAGGACGTGGACGCCGCGTTCGGCAAGGTCGAGGCCGAGCAGGGCCCGGTGGAGGTGGTGGTGGCCAACGCCGGCATCACCAAGGACACGCTCCTGGCCATCATGAAGGAGGAGGAGTTCACCTCCGTCCTCGACACCAACCTCACCGGGTCGTTCCGCGTCGCCAAGCGCGCCGTGAAGGGCATGATGCGCAAGCGCACCGGCCGGATCGTCCTGGTGTCGTCGGTGGTGGGGCTGCTCGGCTCGCCCGGCCAGTCCAACTACGCCGCGTCGAAGGCGGGCATGGTCGGCTTCGCCCGGTCGCTGGCCCGCGAGCTGGCCTCCCGCAACATCACCGTGAACGTGGTGGCGCCCGGGTTCGTGGACACCGAGATGACGCGGGTGCTCACCGAGGACCAGCAGGCCGCGATCCGGAAGCAGATCCCGCTGGGCCGGGTGGCGCGTCCCGAGGAGGTCGCCAAGGCCGTGCGGTTCCTGGCGAGCGAGGACGCCGCCTACATCACCGGGGCCGTGATCCCGGTGGACGGCGGACTGGGCATGGGGCACTGAGGGGGCGTGGCGATGGGAATCCTGGAAGGCAAGCGGATCCTGGTCACCGGCGTCCTGACCGACGCCTCGATCGGCTTCCACGTCGCGCGGGTCGCGCAGCAGGAGGGCGCCGAGGTCGCCCTGACCGCCTACCCGCGGCCGACGCTGACCGCCCGCACCGCCAAGCGCCTGCCGTCCGGCCCGGACGACCCGCCGCCGGTGCTGCCGCTGGACGTGACCAGCACCGAGCAACTGGACGGCCTGGCCGACGCCCTGCGCGACGTCGGGTTCGACAGCCTGGACGGGGTGATGCACGCGATCGCCTTCGCGCCGCAGACCGCGCTGGGCGGGACCTTCCTGGAGACGCCGTGGGAGGACGTGGCGACCGCCGTGCACGCCTCGGCGTACTCGCTGAAGTCCCTCACCATGGCGTGCCTGCCGCTCATGAAGGGCGGCGGCTCGGTGGTCGGCCTCGACTTCGACGCGTCCGTGGCATGGCCGGTCTACGACTGGATGGGCGTGGCCAAGGCCGGTCTGGAGTCGTGCTCCCGCTACCTGGCCAAGTACCTGGGCCCGCAGGGCATCCGCGTCAACCTGGTCTCCGCCGGCCCGCTGGCGACCATGGCGGCCAAGAGCATCCCCGGCTTCGAGGGCATGACCGAGATGTGGCCGCAGGCCGCCCCGCTCGGATGGGACATCAAGGACAGCGAGCCCACCGCGCGCGCCTGTGTCGCCCTCCTGTCCGACTGGTTCCCCGCCACCACGGGCGAGATCGTCCACGTGGACGGCGGCCTCCACGCCATCGGCGCTCCCAGCACCACCTGAGCCGCTACTGGACCACCAGGCGGGCCAGTCGGGTCCGCCGTGGGGGCGCTTGGCGTTCGCGGACGGCCCTCGCCAGCGCCGGGCCCGCCCCTTGAACGACCGACAGGTGGTCCAGGGCGAGTCCGAAGGCGGTCGCGACCAGGGGCCGTGACAGGGCGGCGGCGTCGTCGGGCCCGCCGGGCGGGAAGACGGCGACGACGGCCCGGCTGCGCGTTCCGCGTCCCAGCGCGGGCGTGACCGCCCAGCCGGGACGCAGGCGCGCGGTGAGAGCGGGCGGGATCACGGCGTCCCCTCCGGCGAACCGCACGTGCAGACCGGTGGCGTCGGCGCCGGTGACGGTGCCGTTCTCGCCCACCGCGGCCTGGGGGAGCGGGGCGGCGACCAGGACCCGGTCGCCGGGGTCGAAGCCGCCGAACCGGCCCGGACCGGGGTTGAGGCGTTCCTTCAGCGCGGAGTTGAGCGCCGCCGCCCCCGCCTCGCCCGCCGCCGACGGCACCACGACCCGCACGTCGTCCACCGGGATCTCCAGGGCGCGCGGGATCGAGTCGGTGACCAGTTGCACGGTCCGGTGCACGGCCTCGCCGGGGCTCGCCGCCGGGACGATCACGACCTCCTTGCCGGGCGCCTCGACCGCCACCAGCTCCCCGCCCCGCACGGCCGCGGTGAGCGCCGCCAGGGGACCCGTCCCGGACGGCTCCAGCGCGATCACCGGGACGGTCTCGGACGCCTCCAGGTCGTCCAGGACGCGGCCGGGACCGGCGGGCGGCAGCGCGCCGGGCTCCCCGCACAGCACCAGGTGCGCGCCGTCCGGGCAGGCTTCGACGAGGACGGCGGCCAGCTCGACGTCCAGGCCCGCCGCGTCGGTGACGATCACCAGGTCCAGGTCGAGGGGACGCCGCTCGCCGCGTCCGTACACGACGGTGCCCGGAGGCGCCCCGGGGGCGGGCTCGGCGTCCGGCCGGGGCTCCAGCAGCGCGTGCAGGCCGCCGATCGGATACGCGGCGCCCGCGCCCCGCAGACGGGCCGCCGCGCGGTCGGTCGGGGCCGCGACGGCCGCGCGGACACCGTGGGCCGAGGCGGCCCCGGCGATCGCGCGGGCCGCGTCCTCCAGGTCGTCCGCCGCGCCCCGCAGGACGGTCACCCCGGTACGGAGCGCGGCGGTCAGGGCCAGCGAGCGGTCCTGCGGCAGCCCGGACCGCAGCGTTCTGATCGTCGCGTCGTCCAGCAGCGGCCCGGCGGTGGCCGTCAGCCGGGCCAGGCCCTCGGCGGCGGCCTCCTCGGCCATCGCCCAGCGCGCCAGGCCCAGCGTCTCCTCGGGCTCGGGCAGGTCGCCGTCCTCAAGCGCGGCCTCGTCGAAGTCGGGCTCCTCGGTGAGCGCGATGACCTCGGCGGTGTCGAGCGCGTCCTCCACCGCCCGGCGCGCATCGGGGACGCGCAGCCGTTCCAGGGCGGTCAGCACATCGGCGGGCGGGGTGACGGTGTGACCCTGCCGGGCCGCCTCGTCCAGCAGGTAGCCGACCAGGGACCGGCCGCGGCGGCGGTCGTCCGGGCGCGCCCGCTCGCCCAGCACCTCGCGGGCGAAGTGGTCGGCCTGCCTCGGCCCCACGCCGGGGACGCGCAGCAGCCGCCACGGGTCCTCGCGCAGCCGCGCGCCCGCGTCGGGTCCGAGCCGGGCCAGCGCCCTGGTCACCATGGACGGCGGGACGCCCGTCTCGGCGAACAGCGCGGCGAGATCTCCCGGCGGGGCCTTGGGACGAGTATCGGTCACGGGCTCCGGATCGTAGCCGATGAGGCGGGGGACGCCCCCCGCGTCACGCCGACCCGGAGGTCATGTCGGACACGTCGTCCAGCGCGGCGCGGATCTCCTGCGGCAGGGTGAGGTCCTCGCTGAGCAGCGCCTGCCCGAGCTGAGCGGCCGTGCGGGCCCCGACGATCGGCGCCGTGACGCCGGGCCTGTCGCGCACCCAGGCCAGTGCCACGCTCAGCGGGGTCACGCCCAGTCCCTCGGCGGCGGTCACCACGGACTCCACGATCCGCGCGCACTCCTCGTCCAGGTACGGCTGGACGAAGTCGGCGAAGTGCGGCGCGGCGGCGCGCGACCCGGCCGGGATGCCGCTCCGGTACTTGCCGGTCAGCACCCCGCGGCCCAGCGGGGACGAGGCGAGCAGGCCGATGCCGGCGTCCTGCGCGGCGGGCGCCGCCTCCCGCTCGACGTCACGGCTCAGCAGCGAGTACTCCATCTGCGCCGAGATGATCGGCTCCCGTCCCGGCCAGGCCCGCTGCCACGCGCCCGCCTTGGCGATCTGCCAGCCGGCGTAGTTGGACACGCCGACATAGCGGGTCCGGCCCGAGGCGACCGCCTCGTCCAGCGCCGAGAGCGTCTCCTCAAGGGGCGTGGACGGGTCGTAGGCGTGTAGCTGCCACAGGTCCACGTACTCCAGTCCCAGGCGCTCCAGGGAGCCGTCCAGGGCGGCGAGCAGGTGCCTCCGGGAGGCGTCGTAGCGGCCGTTGGACCGGATCGCGGCCTTGGTGGCGATGACCAGTCCGTCCCGGTCGGCCACCTCGTGCAGGAGATGGCCGAGGATGCGCTCGCTGCGGCCGTCGGCGTAGACGTCGGCGGTGTCCACGAGGGTGCCCCCGGCGTCCACGAACGCCCGTAGCTGCGCGGCCGCCTCATCGGGGTCGGTGTCCTGCCCCCAGGTCATCGTGCCCAGCCCCAGCCGGGAGACCGTCAGGCCGCTCCGCCCGAGGTGACGCTCTTCCATGGGCGGAACAGTAGCGGGACGTGCCGCCGGACCGGTCCGGTGAGGTCGCCTCGGGTCACGCCCGATGGCGGTGCGCCACCGGCCTCCGGGGAGCCGTCAAGCGCGGAACGACGGAGCGTAACTCCCGGAGTAATGCCTATCGCTCGTACTTTTCTGGCACTACCCACCAAACAGACCAGAGGTCAGAGAACCCACTGATCATCATGAATGGTCGCGCCGATCAAGAACGCACAACACTGTGATCGTGCGATAACGACCCGCCGCCGCCGTTTGGTTGCGGCCCGGGGGAGTCGTTGTTCTTGGCCTCCAAAACCACGCGAGGGCAATTGAAGACGGCGGCGAGTTTGTTGAGCATCGCGTCGGTCGCGTTGCGGGTGCCCTTCTCGATCTCGCTGATCAGGCTGAAGGCGACCCCGCATTGCTCGGCGACCTGGGCCTGGGTCAGTCCCGCCTGTTTGCGTGCGTATCTGATCGCCGCGGGCTCGTGATTGAGCCGCCGGGGAGGTCTGCGCGGTGGCATGACCAGGACGGTAACGCGCAGTGTAGCGAAGTGCAAGGAGAAAAGAAATTGCACTGCGCAGCACTTCGCGAATTGCCACCCGAAAGGCGCGGCTAATCTGCAGAAAGGCAACGCAGTGTTGCGCAGTCATGCGAAGCTGTTGCGCATGGACGATGACCCCATGGACGAGAGGCCACCGCAACAGCCCGAGGGCAAGCTGATCGAACAGACCCTTAGGCAAGCGGGACTCACCCGCCGCAAGGCCGCTGAAATCATCAACCGCAGTGAGTCGCACCTACGACAGGTCATCAACGGCTACACGACGCCACGCGCGGGCCGCCACATCCCCGTGCGAGCCCGCGCCGACGCCCTGGCATGGATCGCCTGGAACCTGGAGATCGCCCCCGGCGAGCTGGAGGAGGCCGGTCGTCCCGACGCCGCGGCGCTGTTGCGGGAGTACCGCGGGAAGCCGCCGCTCCGCGCGACCGCAGCCGCCGCCGGGGACCCGCCCGGACCGGCCTGGGACATCGCCGAGGTCCGCGCCGACCTGCTGGAGATCGCCGAGGACTTCGAGCGGGTCGGCGCGCGGATGCAGCAGATGGTCAGGCGCCTGGAAGAGCTCGAACGGCTGGCGGGAGGCGGGACGGTGTCACCGGGCTAGAGCCAGTGGTTCTTGTGCAGGCGCCGGTAGAGGACCACGCACAGCGTCACCATCACCACGAGGACCAGCCCGTATCCGTAGCGCCATCGCAGCTCGGGCATGTGCTGGAAGTTCATGCCGTAGATCCCGGCCAGGGCCGTGGGGACGGCGATGATGGCCGCCCATGAGGAGATCTTGCGCATGTCCTCGTTCTGCTGCTTGCCCATCAGCGCCAGGTGCGCGGTCAGGACGCTGTTGAGCAGCTCGTTGTGCGCGTCCACCTGACCGTCCACGCGCAGCAGGTGGTCCAGGATGTCGCGGAAGTACTCGCGGGCCCCGGCGAACTCGGGCACCCGCCCGCGGACGATCTCCTGAAGCACGGGCACCAGCGGGTCCTGCGCGCTGCGGAACTCCAGCACCTCGCGCTTGAGGGAGTAGATGCTCTCGGTCACGTCGGGGCCGCCGGGCCGGAACACGGCCCGCTCCAGCTCGATGATGTCGACCTCGACCTCGTGCGACACCACGCCGTAGTGGTCGACGACCTCGTCGCACACCGCGTACAGGACACCCGCGGGCCCGTGGTCGAGCAGCGCGGGATCGCTCTCCAGCCGCTTGCGGACGGGCCCGAGCGGGTTGCCCTCCCCGTGCCGGACGGTCACCACGAAGTCGGGGCCGACGAACATCATGATCTCACCGACCTCGATGTCGGAGGTGCCGTCCTTGTAGACCAGGGTCTTCAGGACGATGAACAGCGTGTCGTCGTACCGTTCGAGCTTGGGCCGCTGGTGCGCGGACACGGCGTCCTCGGCGGCCAGGGGATGCAGGCCCAGCTCGTCGCGGACGAGGCCGAACTCCTCCACGGTGGGCTCGTGCAGCCCGATCCACACGAAGCAGCCGCCCGGCTCGCCGGCCGCGCCGGTCCTGGCGGCCTCGGCGCGGGCGGCGTCGAACGCGTCGCTGATGTCACCCTCGATGGTGTGCCGGACCCCACGCGAGTAGATGGCCTTGTCAACGATCACGGTTCGTCATCCTTGCGCATTATGCCGAGCTTAGAGCGATACCTGCGATCGTGAGGTGGTCCCGGTCATCTCGTAGAGTGCCAGGCGTGACGACGCTTCTGCTGGTGCGGCACGGCCTCACCGCGATGACGGGCCCGGTGCTGGCCGGGTGGACGCCGGGCGTGGATCTGGACGAGCGGGGCCGGGCCCAGGTCCGCGATCTGGGGGCGCGGCTGGCGCCGGTCCCGGTGGCGGCGGTGGTGTCCAGCCCCCTGGACCGCTGCGTGCGGACCGCCGAGGCCGTGGCGGCGGGACGGCCGGGCACGGCCGGGAAGGTGGAGCTGGACGAGCGGTTCGGCGAGGTCAGGTACGGCGACTGGACGGGCAGGCCGCTGAAGGAACTGGCCGAGGAACCGCTGTGGAAGGTCGTCCAGGCCCATCCGAGCGCGGCCCGGTTCCCCGGCGAGGACGGCGAGGCCCTGGCCGACGCCGCGCACCGCGCCGTCACCGCCGTCCGGGACTGGAACGCCAGGATCGCCGCCGAGCACGGGAAGGACGCCGCCTACGTGGTGTGCAGCCACGGCGACATCATCAAGGCGATCGTGGCCGACGCGATGGGCCTGCACCTGGACCAGTTCCAGCGCATCCAGGTGGCGCCCGCGTCCCTCACGGTGATCCGCTACACGGAGCTGCGCCCGTTCCTGTCCCGCCTGAACGACATCGGCGGGAACGTCCAGGACCTGCTGCCGCCCCCGCCCGAGGAGAAGGACGGGGACGACGGGGACGCGGCCATCGGCGGCGGCGCGTAGGGTCGTTGTCATGCCGGTCATCTCCTATGAACTTCCCGAAAGGTTCGTCGCCGGGGCGGTGGGCCAGCCGGGGGATCGTGCCTTCTACCTGCAGGCCCGTTCGGGCCGCAGGGTCACCAGCGTGGGGTTGGAGAAGTTCCAGGTGACGTTGCTGGCGGAACGCCTGGAGGAGCTGCTGGACGAGGTGCTGCGCCGCAGCGGCGGCGACGCGCCCGTACCCGCCGTGACCCCCGCCGAGCTGCGCGACGACGGCCCGCTGGAGCAGCCGGTGGAGGAGGAGTTCCGGGTCGGCACGATGGCGCTGGCCTGGGACCCCGAGGACGAGCAGGTCGTGATCGAGGCCCAGGAGGTCACCGAGGGCGAGGAGGACGCCGAGGTCGGCGAGGACGACCCGGCCATCGCGGTGCTGCGGGTGCGCATCACCGCGGCGCAGGCCCGCGCGTTCGCCGAGCGCGCGCTGAAGGTGGTGGCGGCGGGCCGGCCGCCGTGCCCGCTGTGCGGGTTGCCTTTGAACGCGGCCGGGCATGTCTGTCCACGCCAGAACGGGTATCTGGGCTAGGGACGAGGGACCCAGGGGAACGGGAGTGACTTGGATCATGGACGGGGCGGCCGGAAGAATGAACGCATGACGCAGTCCTCCCGGGATCGCACCCCCGCGGGCGACGGGCCCGTGGTCTCCCCCCGAGACACCGAGACCGCCGAGCGGCTGCTGAGCCTCGGGCGGCTCACCGTCGAGGGCCGGCTCGTCCAGGCGTCCAACGCCACGCTGTACTGCTCCATCGAGTGGGAGGGCCTGACCGCCGCCTGCGTCTACAAGCCGGTGGCGGGGGAGCGCCCGCTGTGGGACTTCCCCGACGGCACGCTGGCCGAGCGCGAGGTCGCCGCGTACGCGGTATCGGAGACGATGGGCCTGCGGGTGGTGCCGCCCACGGTGCACCGCGACGGCCCGTACGGTCCCGGCATGGTGCAGCTGTGGGTGGAGCCCGACCCGGAGGTCGACCTGGTCGCGCTGTCACGCTCCGAGGACGAGGCGATCCGCCGCATGGCGGTGTTCGACGCCGTGGTCAACAACGCCGACCGCAAGATCGGGCACCTGCTGCCCGTGAGCGACGGCCACGTGTACGGCTGCGACCACGGGGTGTGCTTCTCCGCCGAGTACAAGCTGCGCACCGTCCTGTGGCAGTGGCGCGGCCAGCGCCTGACCGCCGAGGCCGTGGAGGCCCTGCGCCGCGTCGACAAGGCCCTGAGGAACGGTCCGCTGCGCGAGAACCTGCTGCGCCTCCTGACGGCCGAGGAGGTCGAGGCCACCGTCCGCCGGGTCGAGCTGATGCTCAAGCACAAGATCCACCCGTTCCCCCCAGAAGACTGGCCCGCCATCCCCTGGCCCCCCATGTGACAACCACGACGACCCAGCCCCGAACGGCCCCCAGACGCCGCGATCGCGCCCAGAGGCAGATTCGAGCGAAGCAAGAATCTGATCGCGCAGTCGAGCCGCCAAGGCGAGTCGCAGCGATCGCACACGGTACCGGAACACACACGGCAACGACCTCAGCCCCCAACCCCAGCCCCGAACGGTCGCCCAGGCGTTGCGATCGCGTCCGAAGGCAGGTCCGAGCCTGCGAGGACCTGATCGCGTAGCGAGCCCTGGGCGAGTCGGAGCGATGCAGCGATCGCCGCGAGCACGACAAGCGAGGAGCGCCAGCGACGAGCGCAGCTCGTGCTCGCAATAAACACGGCGTTGCGATCGCGTCCGAAGGCAGGTCCGAGCCTGCGAGGACCTGATCGCGTAGCGAGCCCCCTAGGGCGAGTCGGAGCGATGCAGCGATCGCCGCGAGCACGACAAGCGAGGAGCGCCAGCGACGAGCGCAGCTCGTGCTCGCAATAAACACGGCGTTGCGATCGCGTCCGAAGGCAGGTCCGAGCTTGCGAGGACCTGATCGCGTAGCGAGCCCCCTAGGGCGAGTCGGAGCGATGCAGCGATCGCCGCAAGCACGACAAGCGAGGAGCGCCAGCGACGAGCGCAGCTCGTGCTTGCAATAGTAGACAGATGTGCACGGCGATCTTGAGTGTGGATCCCGCCTCCCCGGTGCCGGTTCTTCTGGTGGGTGTGCGTGACGAGTTCGTGGAGCGGCCTTGGGCGCCGCCGGGGCGGCATTGGCCTGATCGGCCTGGTCTGATCGGCGGTCTTGATCTGCGTGCCGGGGGTACGTGGCTGGCGGCCGACACGGATGCGCCGCGTGTTTCGACTGTGCTGAACGCGCGTGGTGTGATGGCGCCGGAGGATGGCCGGTTGTCGCGTGGTGAGCTTCCGTTGCGTGTCGCCGCCGAGGGCAAGCTGGCGCCGGAGGATCTGGAGCTGCCGCGGTACGACCCCTTCCTGCTGATCGGTGCCGAGCCGGATCGTGTGCGGTTGTGGCATTGGAACGGGGTGGACCTGGACGAGCGCGATCTGGGGCCTGGCCTGCACATGGTCCTGAACAGTGGGCTTGAGGGGGAGGGGCGTCGGGCGGGCGCGATCGAGGACGCCCACATGGAGGCGCGCAAGGCGCATTTCCGCCCGTTGTTCGCGGAGGCCCGGCGTCCGGTGCCGCGCGCCGATGACTCCGGTGTCGAGGAGGCGTGGGGTGAGTGGTTACCGCTGGCGGCGGGCGGCGGCCTGGCCCGTACCGACCAGGCGTCGCTGCTGCCGATGGTGAACCTGGACGATGGCCGCGTCTGGGGCACCACCTCGGTCTCCTTGATCGGCTTGGCCCGCGACGGGGTCCGCTACGACTTCGCCGCCGTCGGCGCGGCGGGCGCCGAGTGGACGCGCGTGGCCTGAGAACGTCCGAGAATCCCGCCGAAATTCTCTGAACGCCTTTTCTGGATCACGCTAAGTGCTACCTTGACTACTTCGTGCGATCTTTGTGGTGTCCGCGAGGGGGCCGGGCACCGGTCAAGGGAGGGCGCATGACCGGTAGGGCGACGGGTGCGGCCATGGCGGCCATGGGGGCCGCGTGATGCTGTTCACCAGGACCCCCGTGCGGGACGCCCCGCGTCCGGAGGCGGAGCCGCCCCTGGGGGCGCGCGACATCCTGGACGGCGGCGCGCCGGTGGACGTCCTGGCCCGCTCCCCGTTCGTGCTGGCGTGGCTGCGGCTGCGCCGTGACCGGACCGCGATGGCCGCGCTGGCGGTGCTGGCGGCGATCGTCGTGTTCGCGCTGCTGGCGCCGTTGTGGGCGTCCCTGACGGGGCATCCCTACGACGCGACGTTTCCCGGGACGGGCCTGGACGCCTACGGGCAGCCGGTGGGCCCCGGCCGGGAGTTCTGGCTGGGCGCCGACCAGCTGGGCCGTGACGTGCTGGTCCGTGCCGCCTACGGCGCGCGCGTGTCGCTGCTGGTGGGCGTGGGGTCGGCGGCGCTGGCCGCGCTGGCGGGCGTGGCGGCGGGGCTGGTCGCGGGGTTCGCGGGCGGGGTGCTGGACGCGCTGCTGGCCCGGCTGATGGACATCACGCTGGCGCTGCCCTACCTGCTGGTGGCGATCACGCTGGCGACCACGTTCCAGCTGTCCTCGACCGGCGCGGGCCTGGCCATGACCATGCTGGTGATCGCGTTCTTCTCGTTCGCCGCGCTGGGGCGGGTGGTGCGCGCCGAGGTGCTGTCGCTGAAACGGCAAGGGTTCGTGGAGGCGGCGCGCGCGCTCGGCGCCGGCCCGGCCCGGATCATGTACGGGGAGATCCTGCCGAACCTGGCGGGGCCCGTGATCGTCCTGACCGCGCTGATGATCCCGACCGCGATCGTGTTCGAGGCGACGCTGTCGTTCCTCGGCGTGGGGGTGCGGGCGCCGGTGCCGAGCTGGGGCGGGATGCTGGGGGAGGGCGGTGAGGCGTTCCGGTCCGCCTGGTGGCTGCTGGCCGTGCCCGGGGCGCTGCTGCTGGCGACCACGCTGTCGTTCAACCTGCTGGGCGACGGCGTCCGCGACGCGCTGGGCCCGGACGGCGGCACGTCCGTCCGGAAGGGGTGAGCGGCGCCGTGCGCGGGTCGGAGGGCCTGGCCTCGCTCGCCGTGCGGCGCCTGCTGCACGCGGTCGTCGTGCTGTGGCTGGTGTCGACGCTGGTGTTCGCGTTCCTGCACCTGTCGCCCCTCCCCGTGGAACGCGTGCTCGGGGGGCCGCGCGCCGACGCCACCGCCCTCAGATGCATCCGCCGGAACCTGGGGCTGGACCGCCCGCTGCTGGTGCAGTACGGGGAGTTCATGCTGCGCCTGATGCGCGGCGATCTGGGCAAGTCCTATGTCAACGGCACCCCCGTGGCGAGCCTCATCGCCGAGCGGCTCCCGACCACGCTGTGGCTCGTGTCCGGCGCCGCGGTGCTGTGGCTGGCCGGTGGCGTCGCGATCGGCGTGCTGTGCGCCACCCGCGCCCGCGGCCTGTGGGACCGCGCGTCCACCGTCGTCGTGCTGGCCGGGATGTCCACCCCGGCCTTCGTGATGGCGCTGGTCATGCTGTACGTGTTCTCCACCAAGGCCGGTGAGGCGGGGCTGGGTTTCTTCGAGGCCGGTCCGCCGCTGCGGGAGCATTTCTGGCAGCGGATGGTGCTGCCGTGGGTGTCGCTGGCGTTCCTGCTGCTGGCCGCCTACGCCCGCCTCACCCGTGGCGCGTTGCTGGACGTGCTGGGCGAGGACTACGTCCGCACGGCCCGCTCCAAGGGCCTGCGCGAACGCCGCGTGATCTACCGGCACGGGCTGCGGGCCGCCCTGGCCCCGGTGGTCACCCAGTTCGGCATCGACGTGGGGACGCTGGTGGGCTCGACGATCGTGACCGAGAAGGTGTTCGGCCTCCAGGGGGTGGGCCAGTTGGTCTACCAGTCGGTCGCGGCGGGCGACACGCCCGTGATCATCGGGGTGACGCTGCTGGTCACGGTGTTCGTGGTCGCCGCGAACCTGGTGGTGGACGTGGGGCACCGCCGGCTCGACCCGCGGATCGCCCGCGCCTGAGAACGATCTCGGCGTGGGGGCAGGAAACGGGCATGGCTAAGCTTTCGGGTATGCGATCGTGGCCCGCTCCCCCTGTGCCCAGCCTCCCCGCGGCGGGACTGCCCGCCGCCGACCATCAGGGGGATGGTGCCCTGCGCCTTTACGACACCGCCTCCGGTTCGGTCCGGCCCACGGCGCCCGGTGAGACGGCCCGGATGTACGTGTGCGGCATCACGCCCTACGACGCGACGCACATGGGGCACGCCAACACCTACCTCGCCTTCGATCTGGTGAACCGGGTGTGGCGGGATCTGGGGCACACGGTGCGCTATGTCCAGAACGCCACCGATGTCGACGACCCGCTGCTGGAACGCGCCAGAGAGACCGGCCAGGACTGGCGGGAGCTGGCCGACCGGGAGATCGAGCTGTTCCGGCAGGACATGGTCGCGCTGCGGATCCTGCCGCCCGACGTGTACGTCGGCGCGGTCGAGTCGATCCCGCTGGTCGTGGAGATGGTGGAGAGGCTGCGCGGCAAGGGCGCCGCCTACGAGGTGGGCGGCGACGTCTACTTCCCCGTCGCGGCCGACCCGGCGTTCGGCACGGTGAGCCGGCTGTCCCGGGAGGAGATGGGGCCGCTGTTCGCCGAGCGCGGCGGCGACCCGGACCGGGACGGCAAGAAGGACCCCCTGGACGCCCTCCTGTGGTCGGCCCGCCGCCCGGGCGAGCCGTACTGGGACTCCCCGTTCGGCGAGGGCCGGCCGGGCTGGCACGTGGAATGCTCGGCGATCTCCATCGAGTACCTGGGGATGGGCTTCGACGTCGAGGGCGGCGGGTCGGACCTGGTGTTCCCGCACCACGAGATGAGCGCGTCCCACGCCCAGGTCGCGACGGGAAAGCGGCCCCACGCCAAGGTCTACGTGCACGCGGGCATGGTCGGGCTGGACGGCGAGAAGATGTCCAAGTCCAAGGGCAACCTGGTGTTCGTCTCCAAGCTGCGGCGCGGCGGGACCGACCCGATGGCGATCCGCCTGGCCCTGCTGGCCCACCATTACCGTTCCGACTGGGAGTGGACGGACTCGGGGCTGGAGGCCGCCGGAGCCCGCCTGGACCGCTGGCGCGCCGCCGTCGCCCGTCCCTCGGGTCCCGCGGCCGCCCCCGTCGCGGCCGAGGTCCGCGGCCACCTGACCGACGACCTGGACGCGCCGTCCGCCCTGGCGGCCATCGACCGGTGGGCCGCCACCCCGGGCGACGACCCGGACGCCCCCGCCCGGATCCGTGCCCTGGCCGACGCCCTCCTCGGGGTCGCCCTGTAGCGGGCGCGGGTCAGCGCAGGACGTAGCAGTCCCAGTCGGCGGGGACGCCCGCGTCGCCGCCGAGGTGGGACTCGGCGGCCGGGTCGTACTGCGACCGGCACACCTGCGTCATCGTGATCGGGGTGTCGATGCCCACGCCGTCCCCCGTGTACACGCAGTACCACCGGCCGGAGCGGAAGGACGCCTTGCGGTCCCCGCCCGCGGCGCAGTACCGCTGCGGGTCGGGGGCTCCCAGCACCACGGGCTTGGGCGGCGGGTCGGACGGCTCGTCCTCGTGCCCGCCCGCCCCGCCGGTCGGGGCCGGTCCGCCGCCGGGCCTGGACGGGGCCGTGCCGGGGCTCCGCGGGCCGTGCCGGGACGGGGTGGCGCGCGAGGGGTCGCCCGGGGCGCGGCTCGCGCGGCCGGTGCCGGTGCGCGCGTCCGAGGCCGCGGGGGAGGTGCCGGACGGCCCGGACGCCGAGGTGCCCCGGCCCTCGCCGGAGGCGGCCAGGGCCATGACGCCGTAGGTGCCTCCACCGGCGGCCGCCGCGATGCCCAGCGCCGCCAGCGCGGCGGGCAGCCTGCTGCCCCTTCTGCGCCTGCCGCGGCCACGGGGACCGCGGGGACCGGACGGGCCGGGCGGCGGGACGGGTGCCGCGCCGTCACCGCCGTTCCCGACGGTGGTCTCCGGCTCCACGGGCGCGGTCGGCGCCGTGCCGTGCCGGTCCGGAGGAGGAGGGTCGGCCCTGGTGGCGTCCGGTGGGGCCGCGGCGGCCTGCGCGGCGAACGCCTCGTCGTGGCCGACCAGCCGCAGCAGGACCTGCGCGGCGGTGGGGCGCCGCGCCGGGTCCTTGTCGAGGGCGGCGACCAGGTCGCGCAGCTCGCCGCCGAGGTCGCCCAGGTCGGGCTCCTCGTGCAGCACGCGGTAGATCACGGCGGTGATCGAGTCCGAGCCGAACGGGGGACGCCCGGTGGCCGCGAAGGTCATCGTGGCGCCCCAGGCGAACACGTCGGCGGGCGGCCCGGCATCTCCGCCGGTGACCTGTTCGGGCGCCATGTAGGCGGGGGTGCCGACGGGACGGCCGCCGGCGGCGCTGGCCGCGTCCAGCACGCGGGACAGGCCGAAGTCGATCACCCGTGGCCCGTCGGGTCCCAGCAGCACGTTGTGCGGCTTGAGGTCGCGGTGGACGATCCCGGCGCGGTGGATGGCGGCCAGCGCGCTGGCGGTGTTGACCGCGAGCCGCTCCAGCGCGCCGCCGGTGATCGGGCCCTCCTGGGCGACCCGCCGGCTCAGCGAGGGGCCGGGGACGTACTCGCTGACCAGATAGGGGTTGTCCCCGGCCATGTCGGCGTCCAGGACCTGCGCGGTGCAGAACCGGGCGACCTGCCGCGCCACGGCCGCCTCGCGGATGAACCGGGCGCGCGCGGTGTCGTCCTCCTCGAAGCTGACCCGCAGCAGCTTGACCGCCACCCGTTCCCCGCCGGGCCCGGTGGCCAGGAAGACCGTGCCCTGGCCGCCGGAGCCGAGCCGCCCGACCAGTTCGTAGGCACCCAGACGCCTGGGATCCTGAGGCTGCAGCGGCTGGGCCTCCGGCACAGGCCCTCCTTTTCGTTCACGGCTTTTCGGGGGCATGGGGAGCTGTCGCATTATCCCGTCCAAAGCGCACCCTCGCAGCGGTCGCCCGCCGTCCGCAAGGGAAACGCCTCACCTCGCGGACGGCTCCGGCGCACGCGGAGGCCCGGATCGCCGCCGGGGCGGGCGATCCGGGCCTCCGCCGAAAGCGAAACGGGCCTCAGCCCGCGTCGCGGCGTCTCAGGTAACGCTCGAACTCGCGGGCGATGGCGTCGCCGCTGGCCTCGGGCAGCTCGGTGGCGTCCTTCTGCTCCTCCAGCGTCCGCACGTACTCGGCGACCTCGGAGTCCTCCTCGGCGAGCTCGTTGACGCCGTTCTCCCAGGCCCGCGCCTCCTCGGGCAGCTCCCCGAGCGGGACGGTGACGTCCAGCAGGTCCTCGACGCGGCGCAGCAGGGCGAGGGTGGCCTTGGGGGAGGGCGGCTGGGCGACGTAGTGGGGGACCGCCGCCCACAGCGACACGGTGCTCAGCCCGGCCTTGGCGCAGGCGTCCTGGAGGACGCCCAGGATGCCGGTGGGCCCCTCGTACCGGGTCGGCTCCAGGTGCAGGGTGGTGACCAGCCCCGCCTCCGACGCCGCCCCGGTCACCGGGACGGGGCGGGTGTGCGGCGCGTCGGCCAGGAGGGCGCCCAGCAGGACGACGTTCTGCACGTTCAGCTCCAGCATCAGCCCGACCAGCTCGCGGCAGAACGACCGCCACCGCATGTTGGGCTCGATGCCGTGGACCAGGACCACGTCCCGCCCGGACGGCAGGCGGCTCCAGGAGACCCGGGTGGTCGGCCAGATGATCCCGCGGCTCTCGCCGTCGCTCATCTCGATGATCGGACGGGTGACCTGGAAGTCGTAGTAGTCGTCCGGGTCGAGTTCGGCGATCGGGACGGCCTCCCAGGTCGACTCCAGGTGCTGGATGACCCCGCTGGCGGCCTCTCCGGCGTCGTTCCACCCCTCAAAGGCCGCCACGAGCACCGGATCGACGAGTTCGGGCACGCTTTCGAGCTCGACCACGCGCTGCCTCCTTCCGACGTCGGGTACAGCGTCACCGTGGGGGCCGTCATTCCCGGGGCAGGGGTCCCGGGCCATGATCGGTGCCTGTCAGCCTACGTCCTGAGCGGGCGCCTCCCCTACCGTTGCGGCGCCCCGATCTCGCCGGGGCGCTCGCCGGGACGGCCTGCCGGGGGCCCGCCGGGGCTCACCGCCTCCCGTCGGTGGTGTGGACGATCAGCACGTCGCACGGCGCCCGGTGGGAGAGGTTGGCGGGCACCGACCCCAGGATCCGCCCGGCCAGGCTGTTGAGGCCGCGGTTGCCCACCACGACCAGGTCGGCGGCGCGGTCCTTGGCCAGCTTGCTGATCACATCGACGGCGTCGCCCTCGCGGGCCTCCTGCTCGATGTCACCGGCGCCGGCGGCGACGGCCCGTTCCCTCGCGGCGCGCAGCGCGTCCTCGGCGGGGGTGGAGCCCTGCACCTTGTAGGCCAGGTCGCCCAGGCGGTCGGCGGCCTCCAGCCGTTCCCGCTCGGGCATCGGGTTGTAGGCGGTGGCGAGCAGCAGCGTGGCGCCGGTGGCGGCGGCCAGCTGGGCGGCCCGGTCGACCGCGCGGAAGGAGGAGTCCGAGCCATCGGTGCCGACGAGGATGGTGCGGTACGCGCTCATTGCTGGTTCCTTGGGTGCCGGGGGGTTACGGGGGTGTGTGGGTCTAGGGTGTGCTTACCGGGGAGTAGCTCCGGTGGCAACTTATCCTCCCGGCGGCCCATCCGTCACGGGCATACGGGGGGACGCCCGCGGGACGCCGCCCGCCCGCTTCCGAGGCGGCGCACGGGCGCTTTACCGTCCCGGCTAGGCTGGGGCACCATGAGCATTCCCACTCCGCAGTCATTGCGTCAGGCTCTCAGGCAACGCGTCGTCGTGGCCGATGGGGGCATGGGGACGATGCTCCAGGACGCCGGCCCCACGCTGGACGACTACGAGGGTCACGAGGGCTGCAACGAGATCCTGAACGTCAGCCGCCCCGACATCGTCCGCGACGTCCACGCGGCCTACCTGGACGCCGGAGTGGACTGCGTCGAGACCAACACCTTCGGCGCCAACCTCGGGAACCTCGGCGAGTACGGCATCACCGACCGCATCCACGAGCTGGCCGAGGCGGGGGCCCGGCTGGCGCGGGAGGTCACCGACCGCTACTCCACCCCGGACCGGCCCCGCTGGGTGATCGGGTCGATCGGGCCGGGCACCAAGCTGCCCACGCTGGGCCATGTGACCTTCGCCGAGCTGCGCGACGCCTACCGGCGCACCGCCGAGGGGCTGCTCGCGGGCGGGGCGCACGCGCTGCTGGTGGAGACCTGCCAGGATCTGCTGCAGGCCAAGGCCGCGCTGATCGGCGCCAAGCGCGCCATCGCCGCCGCGGGCTCGGACACGGTGCTGATCGCGCAGGTCACCATCGAGCAGAACGGCGCGATGCTGATGGGCTCGGAGATCGGCGCGGCGCTGACCGCGCTGGAGCCCCTGGAGCTGGACCTGATCGGCCTGAACTGCGCCACCGGCCCGGCGGAGATGAGCGAGCACCTGCGCTACCTGGCCCGGCACGCCCGGATCGGGCTGTCGTGCATGCCGAACGCGGGCCTGCCCGAGCTGACCGCCGACGGCGCCCACTACCCGCTGACCCCGCGCGAGCTGGCCGACGCGCACGACGCCTTCACCCGCGACTTCGGGCTGTCCCTGGTGGGCGGCTGCTGCGGGACGACGCCCGAGCACATGCGGCAGGTCGTGGAGCGGGTCGGCGGACGTGAGCTCACTGAGCGCAAAAGCCGGCCCGAGCACGGCGCCGCCTCCCTCTACCAGCACGTCCCGTTCCGGCAGGACACCTCCTACCTGGCCATCGGCGAGCGCACCAACGCCAACGGCTCCAAGGCGTTCCGGGAGGCGATGCTGGAGGAGCGCTGGGACGACTGCGTCAAGATCGCCCGGGACCAGGCGCGGGACGGCGCGCACATGATCGACCTGTGCGTGGACTACGTCGGCCGCGACGGCGTCCGCGACATGAAGGAGCTGGCGTTCCGGTTCGCCACCGCCGCGACGCTGCCGATCGTCCTGGACTCCACCGAGACCCCCGTGATCGAGGCGGGCCTGGAGATGCTCGGCGGCCGCGCCGTGGTCAACTCGGTCAGCTTCGAGGACGGCGACGGCGAGGGCTCCAAGCTGCGGCGGCTGATGCCGATCGTCCGCGAGCACGGCGCCGCGATCGTGGTGATGTGCATCGACGAGGAGGGGCAGGCCCGCACCGCCGAGTGGAAGGTCCGGGTCGCCGACCGGATGATCCGGGAGCTGACCGGCAACTGGGGCATGCGGGTCGAGGACATCATCGTCGACTGCCTCACCTTCACCATCGGCACCGGCCAGGAGGAGTCGCGCCGCGACGCGCTGGAGACGATCGAGGCGATCCGCGAGCTCAAGCGGCTGCACCCGAACGTGCAGACGACGCTGGGCCTGTCCAACGTGTCGTTCGGGCTGAACCCGGCCGCCCGCATCGTGCTGAACTCGGTGTTCCTGCACGAGTGCGTGGACGCCGGCCTGGACTCGGCGATCGTGCACGCGTCCAAGATCCTGCCGATGGCGCGGATCCCCGAGGAGCAGCGCAAGGTCGCCCTCGACCTGGTCTACGACCGGCGCTCGGAGGGTTACGACCCGCTGCACCGGTTCATGGAGCTGTTCGAGGGCGTGGACACCAAGGCGCTGAAGGCCGGCCGCGCCGCCGAGCTGGCCGCGCTGCCGCTGTGGGAGCGGCTCAAGCGCCGCATCGTGGATGGCGAGCTGGACGGCCTGCCCGCCGACCTGGACGAGGCCCTCACCCAGCGGCCCGCCCTGGAGATCGTCAACGACGTCCTGCTGGACGGCATGAAGACGGTCGGCGAGCTGTTCGGCTCCGGGCAGATGCAGCTGCCGTTCGTCCTGCAGTCCGCCGAGGTGATGAAGACCGCGGTGGCCTACCTCGAGCCGCACATGGAGAAGTCCGAGGACGGCGGCAAGGGCCGGATCGTGCTGGCCACCGTCAAGGGCGACGTGCACGACATCGGCAAGAACCTGGTCGACATCATCCTGTCGAACAACGGCTACGAGGTGATCAACCTCGGCATCAAGCAGCCGATGTCGGCGATCGTGCAGGCCGCCGAGAACGAGCGCGCCGACGTGATCGGCATGTCCGGGCTGCTGGTGAAGTCCACGGTGATCATGAAGGAGAACCTGGAGGAGCTGAACTCCCGCGGCGTGGCCGGCCGGTGGCCGGTGCTGCTGGGCGGCGCCGCCCTCACCCGCGCCTACGTCGAGCAGGACCTGGCCGAGCTGTTCGACGGCGAGGTCCGCTACGCCCGCGACGCGTTCGAGGGCCTGCGGCTGATGGACGCGTTCATGGCCGTCAAGCGCGGCGAGGAGGGCGCGAGCCTGCCGCCGCTGCGCGAGCGCCGCGTCAAGCGCCGCGGCCCCAGGTTCGAGATCACCGAGCCGGAGGACCTGCCGTCCCGCTCGGACGTGGCCGCCGACAACCCGGTGCCCGAGCCGCCGTTCTGGGGCGACCGGATCGTCAAGGGCATCCCGCTGAACGACTACGCGGCGTTCCTGGACGAGCGGGCCACGTTCATGGGCCAGTGGGGCCTCAAGCCCGCCCGCGGCGGCGACGGCCCCTCCTACGAGGAGCTGGTGGAGACCGAGGGCCGTCCCCGGCTGCGGATGTGGCTCGACCGCGTCCAGACCGAGGGGCTGATCGAGGCCGCCGTCGTGTACGGGTACTTCCCGGCCGTCGGCGAGGGCGATGATCTGGTGCTGCTGAACGAGGACGGGTCGGAGCGGGAGCGGTTCACCTTCCCCCGGCAGCGCCGCGACCGGCACCTGTGCCTGGCCGACTTCTTCCGCCCGCGCGAGTCGGGCGAGGTGGACGTGGCCGCGTTCCAGCTCGTCACGGTCGGGTCGAAGATCAGCGAGGCCACCGCCGAGCTGTTCGCCAAGAACGCCTACCGCGACTACCTGGAGCTGCACGGCCTGTCGGTGCAGCTGACCGAGGCGCTGATGGAGTACTGGCACGCGCGGATCCGCGCCGAGCTGGGCTTCGGCGCGGAGGACCCGGCCGACGTGGAGGACTTCTTCAAGCTCGGCTACCGCGGCGCCCGGTTCTCCTTCGGCTACGCCGCCTGCCCCGACCTGGAGGACCGCGCCACCCTGGTGCGGCTGCTGGCCCCCGAGCGGGTGGGCGTGAGCCTGTCGGAGGAGCTCCAGCTGGTCCCCGAGCAGTCGGCGGACGCGCTGGTCGTCCACCATCCCGAGGCCAAGTACTTCAACACCTGAGACGTCGGGCACCTGAGACGTCGGACCCCGGATACGTCGGAGGAGGAACGCGCGCGTGGGGGACATCGGGGGGCTGCGGGCCGTCCTGTTCGACATGGACGGCCTGCTGATCGACTCCGAGCGGCTGTGGCTGGAGGTGGAGACCGAGACCATGGCCTGGCTCGGCGGCGCCTGGGGGCCCGAGCAGCAGAAGCTCCTGGTCGGCTCGTCGCTGGACCGGGCGTCGGCCTACATGGTGGAGCTGACGGGCGCGGACGTGCCGGCCGCCGAGGTGGGCCGGCGGATGGTGGACGGCATGGTGGAGCGGCTGAGCTCCTGCGTGCCGATGATGCCGGGCGCCAAGGACCTGCTCGTCCAGGTCCGGGACGCGGGCGTGCCCGCCGCCCTGGTCTCCTCCAGCCACCGCGTGCTGGTCGACCCGGTCCTGGACGCGGTCGGCCGGGAGTTCTTCGCCCTCAGCGTCGCCGGTGACGAGGTGTCCCGCACCAAGCCCGACCCGGAGCCGTACCTGACCGCGGTGGCGCGGCTGGGCGCCGTCCCGGGCCGCTGTGTGGTGCTGGAGGACTCGCCTACCGGTGTCCGGGCGGCGGAAGCGGCGGGCTGCGCCGTGGTGGCGGTGCCCTGCCTGCTGCCGGTGCAACCCGGCCCCGGCCGTACCGTCGTCGAATCGTTGCGAGAGGTTGACCTGGCATTGCTGCGTTCCCTTGTGGCCTGATACTTCTTCCTGTCCTGATACCGGGGCGGGTGCCGGTCCCTGATACCGCGGTGGGCGTCCCTAGGGGATGGATCACGCGAAGGGAGGAGCCGGGGCCCGCGGAAACCGTTCCCGCGGAGGAGCGCATTCGGCGCGTACCGTGTGAGCATGGGGGAAAGGACGACCGCGGGAGAGTGAGGGGGCGGTCATGACGGACACCGCCGTTGACGCGATCTGTTTCGGCGTCACGCTGCTGGGCCTGATCATCAGCTGGGGCGTGTACCGGCGGCGCGGCGCCGCGCCGGCGCTGCGCGGGGCCGCCCTGTCGCTGGTGCCGCTGGCCGCCGCCATGACGGGCGTGACCGAGTTCTTCGTCGAGCTGACCTTCAGCCCGTCCCGGTGGGCGGGCGTGGGCGTGGCGGGCCTGGCCGCCGTGCTCTACCTGACCTCCGGTGTGATGCTCAGCCGCCGCGCGGGCGCCGTGGGCGGCGGGTCCGCCCGGGGCGAGGCGGGCGGCCGTACGGAGCGCAAGGCCGCGGGCCGGGGCTCCAAGGCGCCCAAGGCCGTCGAGCCGGCCGCCGATCCGGAGATGGCGGAGATCGAGGAGATTCTCCGTAATCGCGGCATCAAATGATCACACGGATTGGGTAAAGGCGGCCCGTCAGGGGTCGTGATCGAAATCACAAACGAACGCCGACCGGCGCGACGCCGGTCGGCGTTCGCGTTCCCGGGGGCGGCGCTCCCCCGGGAGGTCGTCACATGGGCCCCACGGGCCCCGTTCGCCTCACCCGAAGCCTTGCGTCCATTTTGTCCACCGCAGACGCCCTGACCTGCGCACGAACGGTATCGAATCGGACTCAGAACGGTAAAGCTTCCTGGTCTAGACCGGTCCGGTGTTGCGGTGCACTCGCCGGGCGCGCGTACTATTCGTGCGCTTTGCCAATGCATTGTGCGGATCGCGTGTGCCCGAGATGACGACGAGATCACAAATCTGAAACGGGTACTGGCCGAGGCCGCCGCAACGGATGGACAGTCGTCCTCGAAGGACTAGGTTTCCCTCCAGCAAACGCGGCGTAACGGGCATGAGCGGCGGACGATCTCCGCCGCCGGGTCCCGTTAGGCGGCGCGGCGTCGCGAGGGTAGGAGGTACGGAGCGTGACCGCACCGATCGAGGTGTCCGGGTCGGACCAGCAGGCCCAGCCCGACGCCGTGCTCACCGGTGTCGAGCGCAAGGCCATCCAGGGACGCTCCCTCGGGCAGATCGCCTGGATGCGGTTGCGCCGCGACAAGGTGGCGATGGCGGGAGGCGTCTTCGTCCTGCTGCTGATCGTGGTGGCACTGCCCGGGGTGACCGACCTGCTGGTGCGCCTGGGCGGCTCCCCGCCCAACGAGTTCCACCAGAACCTGGTGGACCCCACGCTGGGCAGCCCGAACGGGTCGTTCGGCGGCATCAGCGCCGACCACATCTTCGGCATCGAGCCGGTCAACGGGCGCGACCTGTTCAGCCGCATCCTCTACGGCGCCCGGGTGTCGATCCTGATCGGCGTGCTGGCGACCCTCCTGTCGGTGGCGCTCGGCACGATCGCCGGCATCCTGGCCGGCTACTTCGGCGGCTGGATCGACACCCTCATCGCCCGGCTGATGGACATCTTCCTGGCCTTCCCGCTGGTGCTGTTCGCGATCTCGCTGGTCGGGGTGATCCCCAACCAGATGGACATCCTGCCGTTCGGCCCGGATCTCCTGCACGTGATCACGCTGGAGGGCAACGGCCTGCGGATGGCCGTGCTGGTGTTCATCATCGGGTTCTTCAACTGGCCCTACATCGGGCGCATCATCCGCGGGCAGACGCTCTCCCTGCGGGAGCGGGAGTTCGTGGACGCGGCGCGCAGCCTGGGCGCCCGCAACTCCCACATCCTGTTCAAGGAGATCCTGCCGAACCTGGTCGCGCCGATCCTGGTCTACTCGACCCTGCTGATCCCGACCAACATCCTGTTCGAGGCCGCGCTGTCCTTCCTGGGCGTCGGTATCAACCCGCCCGACCCCTCCTGGGGAGGGATGCTGTCGGCCGCCACGGAGCTGTACACGGTAGCCCCCCACTTCGTGATCGTCCCGGGCCTCGCGATCTTCGTCACCGTGCTGGCCTTCAACCTCTTCGGTGACGGGCTGCGCGACGCCCTGGACCCACGCGCCCGATGATCCCGGCCAAGAACCGGTATAGCGAAAGGGAAGCAATGAAATCTCCCAAGGTCGTGACCAGCATGGCGGCCACAGCCGTCGTGCTGAGTCTCGGACTGTCCGCCTGCGGCGGCGACTCCGGCGATGATGGGGACGGCGGAACCGGTCAGTTCAACGCCGCCGCCACGCAGGTCGTGAACCCGTCCGACCGCAAGGGCGGGGTTCTGAAGATGGCCCAGCCGGACGACTTCGAGTCCCTGGACCCCGCCAACATCTACTACGCCTACGGCAACAACTTCCTGCGCCTGTACTCCCGGACGCTGATCACCTACGCGTCCAAGCCGGGCCAGGAGGGCGCCACGTTCTCGCCGGACCTGGCGCAGTCGATGGGCACGCCCAGCGACGGCGGCCGCACCTGGACCTACAAGCTCAAGCGCGGCATCAAGTACGAAGACGGCACCGAGATCAAGGCCAAGGACATCAAGTACGCGGTCGCGCGCACCTTCGACCGCAGCGTGATCCGCAACGGCCCGTCGTACTTCACCCAGCTGCTGGACGCCGAGGGCTACGAGGGTCCGTTCAAGGACAAGAACCTCGACAACTTCAAGGGCGTCGAGACCCCCGACGACTACACGGTCGTGTTCAAGCTGAAGGACCCGTTCGCCGAGTTCGACCAGCTCGTCGGGTTCAGCGGGCAGACCGCCCCGCTGCCGCAGGCCAAGGACACCGGTGTGAAGTACACCGAGCGCCCGTTCTCCAGCGGCCCCTACAAGTGGGAGGGCAACTACCGGCCCAAGCAGGGTGGCGTGCTGGTGCGCAACACCTTCTGGGACCAGTCGACCGACCCCAACCGCAAGCAGCTGCCGGACCGTATCGAGATCCAGTCCGGCCTGAAGGCCGAGGAGATCGACAACCGGCTGCTGGCGGGGACGTTGCACATCGACCTGCCGGGCTCCGGTGTGCAGACCGCCGCGCGGCAGAAGATCCTCACCGACCCCAAGCTGAAGGGGAACGCCGACAACCCGCTGGCCGGCTTCCACTGGTTCGTGCCGATCAACCGCAAGTCCATCCCGAACATCGAGTGCCGCAAGGCGATCGTGTACGCGGCCGACCGGGCGGCGATGTACCGGGCCTACGGCGGTGACGTCGGTGGCGAACCGGCCACCTCGATCCAGCCCCCGAACGTGGTCGGCCGCCAGAAGGGCACCGACTACTACACCAAGGCGGACCCGAACTTCACCGGTGACGTGAACCAGGCCAAGGCCGCCCTCGCCAAGTGCGGGCAGCCCAACGGCTTCTCCACGACGATGGTGTACCGCAGCGACCGCCCGAAGGAGAAGGCGGTGGCCGAGGCGCTGCAGCAGTCGCTCGCCAAGGCCGGCATCCAGCTGACGCTGAAGGGCTTCCCGTCGGGCACCTACACCAACGAGCAGTTCGGCGCGCCGGCGTTCGTGGCCCGCGAGAAGATCGGCCTGGGCACCTACGGGTGGGCCCCCGACTGGAACACCGGCTACGGCTACCTGCAGCCCATCACCGACGGCAAGGCGATCGTGCCGACCGGCAACGCCAACATGTCGGAGCTGGACCTGCCTGAGATCAACAAGATGTGGAACGACGTGGTCAAGCTGACCGACGCCAACGCCCGCGCCCAGATCTACAACCAGGTGGACGACATCTGGCGCAAGGACGCGTCGGTGATCCCGAACGTGTACGCCAAGTCGCTGCTGTACCGGCCGGCCAACGTGACGAACGTCTACTTCCACGCGGGCTTCGGGATGTACGACTACGCCAACCTGGGCGTGGCCGGCTGACGCTCGCACCAACCCCGTACTACCTGAGAGAAGGCAGGTGAAGGCAGCGGGCGGCCGGCGGGGCCAACCCCCGCCGGCCGCCCACGCCGGACACTGTGGTCACATTCATCGTTCGCCGTCTCATCGGCTCGATCGGCCTGCTGCTGGTCATCAGCGCGGTGGTGTTCGGCATCTTCTTCCTCGTGCCCAGGGCCGCCGGTGTGACCACCGACCAGCTCGCGGCGCGCTACGCCGGCAAGACCCCGGACGCGGCGACGCTTGAGGCGATCAAGGACAGGTTCGGCCTGGACGACCCGGTGGCCGTCCAGTACGGCAAGTTCATCAAGGCCATCGTGGTGGGCGACACCTACGACACCGGCACCCAGACCATCCGCTGCCCGGCGCCCTGCCTGGGCTACTCGTTCCGCACCAACCAGTCGGTGCTGAGCGAGATCGTCCACCGGCTGCCGGTGACGCTGTCGATCACCTTCGGCGCGGCGGTGCTGTGGCTGGCCGGCGGCATCTCGATCGGCGTGCTGTCGGCGCTGCGCCGCGGGACGATCTTCGACCGGGCCGCGATGGCGCTGGCGCTGGCCGGGGTCTCCCTTCCGATCTTCTTCACCGGGCTGCTGGGCCTGGCGTTCGTGGTGCACCAATGGGGGTTGCTCCCTGAGGTGAACTATGTCGCGCTGACCGCCAATCCGGCGAAGTGGTTCACGGCGTTGCTCTTGCCGTGGATCTGCCTGGCGTTCCTCTATGCGGCGCTGTACGCCAGGCTCACCCGCGCCGGGATGCTCGAGACGATGAACGAGGACTTCGTCCGCACGGCGCGCGCCAAGGGGCTGCCGGAGCGGACCGTGGTGGTCAAGCACGGGCTGCGCGCCACGCTGACCCCGATCATGACGGTGTTCGGCCTGGATCTGGGCCTGCTGCTCGGCGGTGCGATCATCACCGAGCGCACGTTCTCGCTGCCCGGTCTGGGCCAGCTCGCGCTGGACGGGATCTTCCAGAGCGACCTGCCGGTCGTACTGGGTGCGACGATGGCGGCCGCGTTGTTCATCGTGCTGGCTAACCTGGTCGTGGACGTTCTGTACGGGGTCGTCGACCCGAGGGTGAGGCACAGCTGATGGGGGACACTGCGGAGGCCGCGGGCAAGGACACCGCCGCGAGCCCGGCGGAGGCCGCGGGCGCGGCGCCCGACGCCTTTCTCGAGGTCCGCGACCTGCGGATCCACTTCCCGACCGACGACGGCCTGGTGAAGTCGGTCGACGGGCTGTCGTTCCGCCTGGACCGCGGCCGCACGCTGGGCATCGTGGGCGAGTCCGGGTCGGGCAAGTCCGTCACGAGCCTGGGCATCCTGGGCCTGCACAACCGGCGCAACGCCCGCATGTCGGGGGAGATCTGGCTGGACGGCCAGGAGCTGGTGTCGGCCTCGCCCGAGCAGGTCCGGCGGCTGCGCGGCCGCGCCATGGCGATGATCTTCCAGGACCCGCTGTCGGCGATGCACCCGTTCTACACGGTGGGCCACCAGATCATCGAGGCGTACCGGGTGCACAACGACGTGTCCAAGCAGGTGGCGCGCAAGCACGCCATCGACATGCTGGGCCGGGTGGGGATCCCGCGGCCGGACCGGCGGGTGGACGACTACCCGCACCAGTTCTCCGGCGGCATGCGGCAGCGCGCGATGATCGCGATGGCGCTGTCGTGCGACCCGGAGCTGCTGATCGCCGACGAGCCCACCACGGCGCTGGACGTGACCGTGCAGGCGCAGATCCTGGACCTGATCCGGGACCTGCAGCAGGAGTTCAACTCCGCCATCATCATGATCACCCACGATCTCGGGGTGGTCGCGGAGCTGTCGGACGACATCCTGGTGATGTACGGCGGCCGGTGCGTGGAGTACGGCAGCGTCGGCGACGTGTTCCACCGTCCCGAGCACCCCTACACCTGGGGGCTGCTGGGGTCGGTGCCGCGGCTGGACCGGCCGCCGCAGGAGCGGCTGATGCCGATCAAGGGCACCCCGCCGAGCCTGATCAACCTGCCGCCGGGCTGCGCGTTCAACCCGCGCTGCGCCTACGCGCAGGAGAACGGCGGCAAGTCGACCACCGAGCGTCCCGAGCTGGTGGAGGCGGCGCCCGGGCACAGCGTGGCCTGCCACCTGCCCGTCGAGCGGCGCCGCCAGATCTGGACCGACGAGATCGCCCCGCACCTGTGACCGGGGGCACTGGAGACATCGTGAGCACTTCCGACGACGGCCGTCCCGCGGACGCGGCGACCCCGCAGCCCGAGGCCGACGGCACCGCCACCACCGGGGCGACCACCGGAGTGACGACCAAGGAGTCCCCCGCCGCGTCCGGTGGCGGGGCGGGCGGGGACGTGCTGCTGGAGGTCGACGGCCTCGGCAAGCACTTCCCGGTGACGGCGGGGCTGCTGCGCCGCCAGGTCGCCGCGGTGAAGGCCGTGGACGGGGTGTCGTTCTCGGTGCGCAGGGGCCAGACGCTGGGCCTGGTGGGCGAGTCGGGCTGCGGCAAGACCACCACCGGCCGGATGATCATGCGGCTGCTGGATCCCAGCTTCGGGACGATCACCTTCGACGGCCATGACATCACGTCGATGTCGCAGAAGCGGATGCGCCCGCTGCGCCGCGACATCCAGATGATCTTCCAGGATCCGTACTCGTCGCTGAACCCGCGGCAGACGGTCGGCGCGATCGTCGGCGCCGCGTTCCGGCTGCAGAAGATCGACACCCCGCAGGGGGTGAAGAAGGCCGTCCAGGAGCTGCTGGAGCTGGTGGGCCTCAACCCCGAGCACTACAACCGGTACCCGCACGAGTTCTCCGGCGGGCAACGGCAGCGCATCGGCATCGCCCGCACGCTGGCGCTCAAGCCGAAGCTGATCGTGGCGGACGAGCCGGTGTCGGCGCTGGACGTGTCGGTGCAGGCGCAGGTGGTGAACCTGCTGGAGGACCTGCAGAACGAGCTGGACCTGACCTACGTGGTGATCGCGCACGACCTGTCGGTGGTGCGGCACATCTCCGACCGGGTCGCGGTGATGTACCTCGGCAAGATCGTGGAGATCGCGGACCGGGACGACCTGTACGGCCGGCCGATGCACCCGTACACCAACGCGCTGCTGTCGGCGGTGCCGATCCCCGACCCGTCGCAGCGCGAGGGCCGGGAGCGGATCCGGCTGCAGGGCGACGTGCCCAGCCCGCTGGACCCGCCGCCCGCGTGCCGGTTCCACACCCGCTGCTGGAAGGCGCAGGACATCTGCAAGCAGGTGGAGCCGCCGCTGGTGGAGCTGAGCCCCGGGCACCAGGCGGCCTGCCACTTCCCGGAGAACACCACGATCAGCGCGACCGACCTGGTCGCCGCGCAGTCCGCCGCGACCGCCAAGACCGACCAGGCCGCTCCGCAGGACGGGGCGGTCCCGAAGCCGGCCGAGGGCGACGACTAGTCACGTCCCGTCGCGGCGGCCGGCGCGCGGTGGGCGGTGAACCAGGTGCGGCCGTCGTCGAGGAACCGGCCGAACCGCAGCCCGGCCCGCGCGAGGGTGCCGTCCAGGTCGTGGTCGGCGAGCCGCCGCGAGGTGAAGGTGTGCACCCAGGTCCGGTCGCCGGTGGAGTACTCGATGCTCGCGGTGAGCAGGTCGGCGGCGGGGCGGCGCACGTCGAACAGGCGGTAGCGGACGCCGTCGCGTTCCCACCGTGAGGGCGCGGCGGCGTCGAACCACGCGGGGCTCTCCCGCTGGACGATCAGCACGCCGTCGTCGCCGAGGTGGCGGTGGCAGGCGCGCAGCAGGTCCTCGCGCGGGCCGTAGCAGATCAGGAACGACATCAGCAGCACGCCGCCGAACCGCTCGCCCAGGTCCAGGTCCTGGATGCGGGACCGCACGGTCCGCACCCCGGCGGCGCCCGCCGCGTCGATCCGCGCCAGCATGCCGGGGGACTCGTCGACGGCGACGACGGGATGCCCCAGCGCGGCCAGCGGCAGGGTGACCCGTCCGGCGCCGGAGCCCAGCTCCAGGACGGCCGCGCCCGGCCGCAGCGCGCCGTGGACGAGGGCGGCCTCCCCGTCTCCCGGTGGCAGCGCGGCGTAGAACTCGACCGCCGACCCGTCCGGCGCGATGGCGCCGGGCCCCGTGCCGTGCGCTCCCGGTGTGCCCATGGTGTCGTCCATGCGCCGATTGTGGGCGACCCCGAGGCCCCGCGCCAGATCACCGTCCCGGGTCGGCGGGGTGGGCGGCGCGGGCGAGGGCGTCGCCGAGGGGCGTGCGCCGGTACAGGACGGCGCGTCCGGCGCGGGCCCGGTCGAGCAGCCCGGCGCGGCGCAGGACGGCCAGATGGTCCCCGGCGGCGCCGACGGCGATGCCGAGCGCGCGGGCGATCTGGGTGGTGCCCGCGGGTTCGTCCAGGGCGAGCAGGACGCGGGCGCGGGTGCGGCCGAGCAGCCCGGCGAGCGCGCCGGGTTCGGTGCGCGCGGGCGTCTCCCACAGGGCGGCGATGCCGCGCGCCGGGTAGATCAGCGCGTGCGGCCAGGGGTCGTCGGTGTGCGCGGCGACCCGCGGCCACACGAACACCGAGGGGATGAGCAGCAGCCCGCGGCCGCCGAGCGCGACGGTCTCGTGCGAAGCTGTCCGCAGGATCTCGATGCCGCGGTCGCGCCAGCGGACGCGGGGGTGCAGGTCGGCCAGCGCGGCCTCCCAGCCGCCCTGGCCGAGCCGTCCCGCGCGGTGCAGCACGTCGCGTTCGCAGATGGCGCGCAACTGCGGCCAGGACGGTGCCACCAGCTCCTGCCAGGCGGTCTCCAGCGCGTCGGCGATCAGTTCGGTGACGTCGTCGCGGCGCAGCAGCGCGGCGGCGCGGTCACCGGCGGGACGGTGCCGCAGGCACAGGCCGATCTCGCGGCGGGCCAGGGCGAGGGGGGTGGCGCGGACCTGCGCGAGGTCGTCCTCGATGGTCTGGGCGAGACCGAGCCGGGGCGGCGGCGCGGCGAACGCGGCGCCGTAGGAGGGGGTGTGCAGGGCCAGCACCGCGTCCAGGGCGGTGCCGGCGCGCAGCCGCCGGAACGCGGGCCGCAGCCGGTCGGCCCACGGTGGCCGCCCGGAATGCCCGGCCAGCCCCCGCAGCAGACCGTTGAGCTCGAACAGCGGTGAGAGCGCGAACCGGCTGTGCAGGAGGTCCTCGGTCTCCGCCTCGAAACGGATCATGCCGTGACCCTACGTCCCGGAGCTTACGTCCCAGGACGTAACGATGGCGGCGGCGGGCCGGGCGGCGGCAGGCTCCGCCGCATGACGACACGGGACCGGGACGCGCCGCGGGCGTCCTACCGGGAGGTGCTGGCCGAGCCGCGGTTCCGGGTGCTGTTCGGCACCCGGTCACTGGTGATCGCGGCGGACACGCTGCGGATGGTGGCGCTGTCGGTGCTGGTGTACGGGCGGACGGGATCGCCGCTGCTGGCGTCGGTGGCGTTCGCGGCGGGGTTCGCCCCGCAGGTGGCGGGCGGCGCGCTGCTGGGGGCGCTGGCCGACCGGATGCGCCCGCGTCCCCTGGTGGCGGGCGTGTACGCGATGGAGGCGGGGGCCGCGGCGGCGCTGGCGCTGCTGGACCTTCCGGTGGCGGGGTGCCTGCTGCTGGTGGCGGCGGTGGCGTGCGCGACGCCCGTGGTGTCGGGCGCGGTGAGCAGGGTGGCGGTGCAGGCGCTGCCGGGCGACCGGTACGTGCTGGGCCGGTCCCTGATGGTGGTGGCGTCGTCGGTGGCGCAGTTGGCCGGGCTGGCGTTCGGCGGGGCGGCGGTGGCGGCGCTGGGCCCGCGCGGCGCGCTTCTGGGCACCTGCGCGGTGTACGCGGTCGCGGCGGCACTGGTCGTGCTGTTCCTGGACGACCTGCCCGCCGCCACGAGGCGGGATCCGGCGGGGCCACGGCGGGGGCTGGTGGGGGAGAGCGGCGCGGTGAACCGGCGGCTGCTGGCCGACCCGGCGGTGCGGGCGCTGCTGCTGGCGCAGTGGCTTCCCGCGGCGTTCGTCGCGGGAGCGGAGAGCCTGCTGATCCCGTTCGCGCACGACCGGGGCCTGCCCGCCGCGATGGGCGCGGTGCTGATGGCGTGCCCGCCGGCGGGGATGATCGCGGGGAACCTGGCGTGCGGGCGGCTGCTGCGCCCGTCCGCCAGGGAACGTCTGGTGGTGCCGCTGATGGCGCTGGTGGGGCTGCCGCTGCTGCCGCTGGCGGCCGGGCCGCCGGCCACGGTGGCGGCGGCGCTGCTGGCCGTCGCGGGCGCCGCGTTCGCCTACGAGCTGGGGATCCAGCGCCGGTTCGTGGACGCGGTGCCCGAGGCCGAGCGGGGGCAGGCGTTCGGGCTGCTGTCGACCGGGATGATGACCTTGCAGGGTGTCGGCCCGGTGCTGTCCGGCGCGCTGGCCGAGGCCGCCGGTCCCGGCACGGCCATCGGCGCGGCGGGCGCCGCGGCCGTCCTGGCGGCGGTGTGGCTGCGCCCCCTCCTCGGCCGGGTCTGAACAAGGCGAGAGGCGCCCCGGCCGCTGCGCGGGGCGCCCCTCTGTGCGGGGTCGAGCGGGGTCCTCCTTCGATCCCTCTTCGGTTTCTATTCGGTCGCGATGGCCTTCAGGACGTCCATGCGCCCGGCCCGCCACGCCGGCCACAGCGCGGCCAGCACGCCGATCACGGCGGCGATCACCACGTAGATCGCCAGGGTGACGTACGGGATGCTGAGCCGGGTCAGGCCCTCGCCCTCCAGCGCGTGCTGCACCGCGGCGCCGAACGACACCCCGATCGCGATGCCGAGGACGGCGCCGAACAGCGCGATCACGATGGACTCCAGCCGGATCATGCGGCGCAGCTGGCGGCGGCTGATGCCGATCGCGCGCAGCAGCCCGATCTCCCGGGTCCGCTCGATCACCGACAGCGCCAGCGTGTTGATCACCCCGACCGCCGCGATGATCACGGACATGATCAGCAGCGCGGTGAGGAAGGAGACCAGCCCGTCGATCTCCTGCCGGGCCTCGTCCTTGATCGCGGCCTGGTCCTGCACCTCGACGTTGGGGTGGTCCTTCAAGGCGCTTTCCAGCGCGGTCTTGGTGGCGGGACCGGTGGACGCGGCGTCGACGACGACCAGGCTGAGGGTGGGCCGCGCGGCGTGCGCCCGGTGCGCCGCCTCCGCGATCACCCGAGAGCCGACCAGGTCGCTCTTGGCGTAGATCCCGGTGATCCGCAGCCGCTCGGTGGCGCCGTCGGGGAACTGCACGGGGACGACCGAGCCGACCGCCCAGCCCTGCGAGCGCGCGGTCTCCTCGTTCACGAGCATCCCGTCCCGCCCGGTGTCCAGCGTCCCGGACGTCGCCTTCACCCGGGCGCCCTTCTCCAGCGCGTGGGCGTCGGCGACGGTGTAGCCGCCCCGCTTCCCGGCGAAGTTGGCCGTGCCGTCGTAGATCGCCGACACCCGCGTCACCCCGGGGACCGCCTGGACCCTCCCGAGTACGTCGGGGCCCATGGTCACGCCGAACGCGACGGGAGCGACGACGTAGTCCGCGCCCAACTGCTTGTCGATCTGCGCGTCCACCGAGGACCGCATGGACGCGCCCAGCACGTTCACCGTCGTGATCAGCGCGAGGCCGATCATCAGGGCGGCGGCGGTGGCGGCGGTGCGGCGCGGGTTGCGCAGCGCGTTCTGCCTCGCCAGCCGCCCGGGGGCGCCCATCAGGCGCGCGGCGGGAGCGCCCAGCACCCGCACGATCGGCACGCTGATCACGGGCGCCAGCATCGCCACGCCCAGCAGCACCGCGAACGCGCCCACGCCGACCGGCACGATCGGGTTGCCGGCGGTGTCGTCACCGGTCAGTCCCAGCGCGATCAGGGCCGCGCCGACCAGGGTGAGCAGCGACCCCAGCGCGACGCGGACCCGCAGGGACCGCTGCGGCAGCGCCACGTCGTCCCGCATCGCCGCCACCGGCGGGATCTTGGCGGCGCGGCGGGCCGGGAAGTACGCCGCCACCACGGTCACCACGATCCCGACCAGGTACGACCACACGAACATCATCGGCGTGAACACCAGCCCGCCGCCGCCGTCCCCGCCGATCATCTGCGAGTACAGCAGCGCGGCCAGGCCCGTGCCGACGCCCAGCCCCAGCGTGGACCCCAGGAACCCGACGGCGACCGCCTCGCCCAGCACCGCCCGCGTGACCTGCGGGCGGCCGGCGCCGATCGCGCGCAGCAGCGCCAGCTCCCTGGTGCGCTGCGCCACCAGCATCGAGAAGGTGTTCACGATGATGAACGCCCCGACGAAGATCGAGATCAGCGCGAACACCAGCAGGAACGTCCGGAAGAAGTTCATGATCTGCGCGACGTCGCTCTGCGCCTCGTCGCGCATCTGCGTGCCGGTGATCGCCTCGAGCTGGCCCGGGAGCACCGCCGCGACCCGGTCGCGCAGCTCCTCCTCGCTCACGCCCGACGACTCCATCTGGATGTCGGTGAAGAACCCGGGCTTGAGCATCAGCCGCTGAGCGGTCGGGGTGTCGAACGCGGTGACCGTGGCGCCCATCAGCGCGCCGGTGTCGATCGTCCCGCTGAGCCGCATCCTCTGCGGCGGGCCGGCCGTCACCACGGACACGGTGTCGCCGACCTTCAGCCCGCCCTTCTCGGCGGTCCGGTCGTCCACGGCGACCTCACCGGGCCCGGACGGGGGCCGCCCGGTCGTCATCGTGTACCCGCCGGTGCCCGTCCAGTTCACGCCGAGCTGCGGCGCGCCCTCCTGGCCCGACACGAGCTTGCCGTCGCGGCCGGTGACGGCGGCGTACCCGGTGATGTTCCCGACCGGGTTCCGCACGCCCTCGACCTGCTTCAGCCGTTCCAGCACCGACGCCGGCACCGGCTGCGCCGACATCCCGTCCTGGTCGGCGCCCTCCACGACCTTCTTGGCACGCACGTCCACCGCGATGCCCTTGCCGATCCGGTCGAACAGGTCGTCGAACTGCCGGCCCATGGTGTCGGTGAAGATCAGCGTCCCGGACACGAACGCCACACCGAGGATGACCGCGACCGCGGTCAGCATCAGGCGGATCTTGTGCGCCGCCAGATTGCGGAGCGTGACCTTGGCCATCATCGGGCGACGGCTCCCTGCTGCCGGGTCTGCCGCTCGGCCTGCTGGTCGGCCTCGTCGGCGTGCGCCGCGGGCGCGTCCAGGCCCTTCATCCGCTCCAGCACCCGCTCGGCGGTCGGCTCGGCCATGGTGTCGACGATCCGCCCGTCGGACAGGAACACCACCTGGTCGGCGTACGCGGCCGCCGACGGGTCATGGGTGACCATCACGATCGTCTGGCCCATCGACCGCACCGACTCGCGCAGGAACCCCAGCACCTCCGCGCCGGAGCGGGAGTCGAGGTTGCCGGTCGGCTCGTCCGCGAAGATGATCTCCGGGCGGGACGCCAGCGCACGCGCGCACGCCACCCGCTGCTGCTGCCCGCCCGACAGCTCGCCGGGACGGTGCTTGAGCCGCGGCCGCAGCCCCACCGTGTCGATGACGTGGTCCAGCCACTCCTTGTCCTGCTTGCGCCCCGCGATGTCCATCGGCAGGGTGATGTTCTCCAGCGCCGTCAGCGTCGGCACCAGGTTGAACGCCTGGAAGATGAAGCCGACCTTGTCGCGGCGCAGCCGGGTCAGCTGCTTGTCCTTCAGCCGCGTCAGGTCGGTGTCGCCGATGAACACCTGCCCCGAGTCCACCGAGTCCAGGCCCGCCATGCAGTGCATCAGCGTGGACTTGCCGGACCCGGACGGGCCCATGATCGCGGTGAAGCGGCCGCGCGGCACGCCCAGCGTCACCGTGTCCAGCGCGATGACCTTGGCGTCGCCCGAACCGTAGACCTTGGCGATCCCCTGGGCCCGTGCGGCGAAGTCGCCCTCCTCCGGTGCCAGGTGTGCGCCGGAGGCCGTCTGGGCGGATTCCGTCACAGTGAACTCCCTGCCTGTCGTGAAGCGCACGCCATGCGGCGCCTGTCGTCTCTGGGAACCGGTGCCGGACACGGCCGGAACCGGGTGGAACGGGCGGGACGCGCGCCGGCCGCCCCCGGGCACCGGCGCGCCGCGGATCGCTCCCCGTCGTGATCCCCGCATCTAGAACATTAAGGGCATCCACGTGGTGGGCGGATGAGCCGCAGGAAGGGACTTGCGGCTCCGCCTAGTGCAGGAGGGACAATCCGCCTGTCGTCCTTCCGGAGTAGGGGAGACCCTACGGCCAACCCCTCCGGCGACCCTGAGGCGGGCCATAAAAGCCCAGGTGAGATCCCGTGAATCAGGTTGGAGCCGCTCAGCCTGCGGGACGAGGGGTCAGGGCGGGCTCAGGGGTGGGGGCCAGGGCACGGGGTCAGCTCTGGCCGGGACGGCTCAGGCCGGTCTCGTACGCGTACACCACCGCCTGGACGCGGTCGCGCAGGCCGAGTTTGGCCAGCACGTTGCCCACGTGCGTCTTCACCGTGGTCTCGCTGACCACCAGCTCCGCGGCGATCTCCGCGTTGGACTGCCCCCGCGCCACATGCGTCAGCACTTCGCGCTCCCGCTCGGTCAGAGTGTCCAGGCCCGGCGGCGGCGTGGCGTCCCGCACGGCGGGCAGCCGCGTGGCGAACTTGTCCAGCAGCCGCCTGGTCACGCTCGGCGCGACGATCGCGTCCCCCGCCGCCACGATCCGGATGGCCTGCACCAGGTCCTCCGGCGGCGAGTCCTTCAGCAGGAACCCGCTGGCGCCCGCCCGCACCGCCTCGATCACGTACTCGTCCAGGTCGAACGTGGTCAGGATCAGCACCTTCGGATCGTGCGAGGCCGCGCCCTCCCGGATGATCCGCCGGGTCGCCTCGATGCCGTCCACCCCGGGCATCCGGATGTCCATCAGCACCACGTCCGGCAGCATCGCCCGCGTCATCTCCACCGCGACCGCGCCGTCCCCGGCCTCGCCGACCACCGCGATGTCCGGCTCGGCCTCCAGGATCAGCCGGAACCCCGTCCGCAGCAGCGGCTGGTCGTCCACCAGCAGCACCCGCACCGTGCCCGATTCCGTGCCGCCCGCCGTGTTCATCTCGCCGCCCATCTCCGAAGCCTCCCGGCCGATCCCAGTGTCCCGTACATCCAGCGCCCCCCGGTCCCGCCTACGCCTGCAACGGGAACCTGGCCCGTACCCCGAAGCCGCCGCCGACCCGCGGGCCGATCCGCAGCTCGCCCCCGTACAGCGCGACCCTCTCGTACATGCCGACCAGGCCGTGCCCGGGACGGTCCCCGTTGTCCGCCATGATCGTCGCGGTGCCGCGCCCGTCGTCCTCGATCTCCACCGTGAGGTCCTGATCGGTGTAGTGCAGCCGCACCCAGGCGCGCGCCTGCGGTCCCGCGTGCTTGAGCGTATTCGTCAGCGCCTCCTGGATCAGCCGGAACGCCGCCACGTCCACGCCCGGCGACGGCGTCCGCGCCTCGCCCTCGATCCACAGCTGCACCGACAGGCCCGTGTCGCGCACGTGGTCCAGCAGCTCGCCCAGATCGCCCAGGCCCGGCTGCGGCGCCAGCTCACCGCCCGCCGTCTCCGGATCCCGCTCGGTCCGCAGCACCCCCACGATCCGCCGCATCTCGCTCAGCGCCGTCCGCCCGACCTCCTCGATCGTGCTCATCGCCTCCCGGGCCCCCGCCGGATGCTTGTCCATGATCCGCCGTGCCGCGCCCGCCTGCACCGTCATCACGCTCACATGGTGCGCGACCACGTCGTGCAGCTCCCGCGCGATCCGCGAACGCTCCTCCACCCGCGCGGCGCGCGCGTCCGTGCCGCGCGCACGCTCCAGCCGCGCCGCCCGGTCCTCCAGCTCGGTGAAGTACGCCCGCCGCAGCCTCAGGTTGCGGCCCAGCGCCCACACGCCGATGCCCAGCGCGTTGTTGGTCAGGTACGACAGCAGCCCCATGTTCTCCGGGAACGCCACCATGTACAGGTTCATCCCGATCAGCGCCAGCACCCCGCCGAGGGCCCCCACCGCCAGCCCGCGGAACGCCGCCACGCTGTACACCGCCAGCAGGAACGCCACCAGTTCGGGAACGGTCGGGGGATAGTTCGCCGCGACGATCAGCGCCTCGCCCACCAGCACCGCGCACAGCGTCAGCAGCGGCCGCGTCCGGCGGAAGGTGAGCGTCATCGTCAACGCCACCACCAGCAGCAGATGCCGTATGTCGGTGGAGGCGAACTCCCGGCTCAGGTGCCGGGGCATCTCCTCCAAGTACAACTGCGGCAGTCCCACCGCCAGCACCAACAGCGCCAGGGCGGCGTCAGACGCCTGCGGGTGCGCCTGAAGCCAGGCACGGCAGGTGGCGAGACCACGGATGCGGGGTGACACAATCCTCACCCTAGGAGTTCGGGCCTGGTCGCAACCCCTCCTGTACGCCGAACCACGATCCTCCGCAAGGAGGATCCTGGCACAACCTCGCCTCCCCGGCCACCCCACCGGCGCTTGATCAGCGGCTTTGATCAGGCACGGGAACGGGGCGGCGTCCCGATCTCGCGCTGGATCTCGCGCCGGATCTCGCGCCGGGTCCGGGCAGGGGCGCGTTCCGCGTGCCCCGGCTGATCGGGGTCAGAGGTCGTCGCGTTCGCGCGCCACGGGCTCCAGATCGGCCGGGGAGGGACGGTCCACGGGCGTCTCGGGCAGCGGCGGCGGGGTGCCGCCGAACGCCGGGCAGCGCTGCTTGTGGTCGCACCAGTCGCACAGCCTGCTGGTGCGGTGCCGCCACTCACCGGTCTCGGTGGCCCGCCGGATCGCCTGCCACAGCGCCTCCACCTTGCGCTGGGTGGCGCGCAGGTCGGCCTCGTCCGGCGCGTACCGCAGCACCTCACCGTTGCCCAGGTACATCAGCTGGAGCAGCTTCGGCACCCGGCCGCGCAGCCGCCACAGGACCAGCGCGTAGAACTTCATCTGGAACAGCGCCCGCGCCTCGAAGTCGGCGCGCGGCGCCGTGCCGGTCTTGTAGTCCACGATCCGCACGTCACCGGCGGGCGCCACGTCGAGCCGGTCGATGTAGCCGCGCAGCTTCAGGCCCGACTCCAGCACCGTCTCCACGAACAGCTCCCGCTCGGCCGGCTCCAGCCGCCTCGGGTCCTCCAGGGTGAAGTACCGCTCCACCATCGCCCGCGCCTGCTCCAGCCACGCCTCCTCGCCCGTGCCGCCGCGCGGCGTGCGATCGGCGGGGGCGCCGTTCCCGGGGGCGCCGTCCTCGGGGTCGTCGAACAGCGAGGCCAGCTCGGGCTCGGCGGCCAGCAGCCGCTCCCATTCCGGGCCCAGCAGCGCCACCGCCTCCTCCGCGGTGCGCCGCTGCGCCGGCAGGTCGTACAGCCGTTCCAGCACCGCGTGCACCAGCGTCCCCCGCACCTGCGCCTGGCTGGGACGCTCGGGGATCCGGTCGATCACCCGGAACCGGTACAGCAGCGGGCAGGTCATGAAGTCGCCCGCCCGCGAGGGCGACAGCGATCCGATCACCGCCGGGCCCGGGGTGGTCTGCGCGCTCGCCGCGGGGCCCGTTCCGGTGCTCGTCATGGCACAGCAGGGTAGGGGACGCCACCGACGAAATCCCGTACCCGCCGCGGGGCCGTAGCATCATGGGCGTGGCAGACACCGCACCACCGGCGCAGGACAAGAGCGGGAACGGCACCGGCGAGACCGGAGGGGACGGACCCGGCCGTCCCGGGCAGGGCCGTCCCACCGGCCCCGGCCTGTTCATCGGGCGTCCCTTCGGGGTGCCCGTGTTCGTCTCACCCAGCTGGTTCCTGGTCGCGATCCTCGTCACCGTCGTGTTCGAGGGACAGGTGGACGGCGTCGTCCCCCCTCCCGGCAGCTTCGTCGTCGCGTTCCTGTACGCGGTGCTGCTCTACGGGTCGGTGTTCGTGCACGAGCTCAGCCACGCCGTGACCGCCCGCGCCATGGGACTGCCCGTGCGGTCGGTCGTCCTGCACGTCCTGGGCGGCGAGACCGCCATCGAACGCGAGGCGCCCACCCCGGGCCGCGAATTCCTCATCGCCTTCGCCGGCCCCGTCACCAACCTCGTCCTGGCCGTCCTGGGCCTTCTGGCGCGCCTGCTGCTGCCGCTGCCGCCCGTCGCCGAGCTCCTGGTGGACGCGCTCACCTTCGCCAACCTTCTCGTCGGCGTGTTCAACCTGCTGCCCGGCCTGCCCCTGGACGGGGGCCGCCTGGTCCGCGCCACCGTCTGGAAGATCACCGGGAACGGCGCCAGGGGCGCGGTGATCGCCGCCTGGATCGGCCGCGGCGTCGCCCTGGCCTGCCTCGCCGGCGGGGCGTTCCTGGCCGCCTACCCCGCGTCCGGCGAGGACGGCGGGATCGGGTGGCTGGCGCTGCTGTGGTCGGCGCTGGTCGCCTCGTTCATCTGGGTCGGCGCCACCCAGGCCCTGCGGGCCGAGAAGGTCCGCGACCGCATCCCCGCCCTGTCGGCCCGCCGCCTCGCCCGCCGCGCCACCCTCGTCACCGCCGACGTCCCCCTCGCGGAGGCGATCCGCCGCGCCCACGACCACCGCGCGGGCGCGCTGGTGATCGCCGACCACGACGGCCGCCCCCGCGGCCTGGTCAGCGAGAAGGCCGTCACCGCCGTCCCCGAGCACCGCCGCCCGTGGATCCAGGCCGGCGAGCTGTCCCGCGCCGTCCACGACGACCTGGTCCTGTCCGCCGACCTGAGCGGCGAGGACCTGGTCGCCGCGCTGCGCCGCGCCCCCGCCACCGAATACCTCCTGGTGGAAGCCGACGGCCGGGTGTACGGGGTGCTGGCGGCCACCGACGTCGACCGCGCCTTCGACGGCATCTGACACCCCGCGGCACGGATAGCCTTGAGGGCCATGAGCGAACCCACCCCCGGCACCGCGCCCTCGGGCACCGGCCGCGTCCCCCACGGCCCGTTCCGCCCCGGCGACCAGGTTCAGCTCACCGACCCCAAGGGCCGGGTCAACACCATCACCCTCCAGCCCGGCAAGCTCTACCACTCCCACAAGGGCGCCATCGCCCACGACGACATCATCGGCAGCCCCGAAGGTTCGGTGTTCCGGTCCACCGGCGGCGTCGACTACCTCGCCTTCCGCCCCCTCCTCGCCGACTTCGCCCTGCGCATGCCGCGCGGCGCCGCCGTCGTCTACCCCAAGGACGCCGGCCAGATCATCGCGATGGCCGACATCTTCCCCGGCGCCCGCGTCGTCGAGGCCGGCGCCGGCTCCGGCGCCCTGACCTGCTTCCTGCTGCGCGCGGTCGGCGAGCACGGCCTGGTCTCCTCCTACGAGCGCCGCCCCGACTTCGCCGACATCGCCCGCGCCAACGTCGAACGGTTCTTCGGCGGCCCCCACCCCGCCTGGCGCCTCACCGTCGGCGCCCTTGAGGACGCCCTCTCCGAGACCGAGGTCGACCGCGTCGTGCTGGACATGCTCGCCCCCTGGGAGTGCGTCGACCCCGTCGCCAAGGCCCTCGTCCCCGGCGGGATGGTCTGCGCCTACGTCGCCACCACGACCCAGATGTCGCGGATCGTCGAGGAACTGCGCGGCCACGGCACGTTCGCCGAGCCCTACGCCTTCGAGACCATGCTGCGGTCCTGGCACGTGGAGGGACTGGCCGTCCGCCCCGACCACCGCATGGTCGGCCACACCGGCTTCCTGGTCACCGCCCGCCGCCTGGCCGACGGCGTCACCCCGCCCATGCGGCGCCGCCGTCCCGCCAAGGGATCGCCCATCCCCGGCACCCCGGTGCCCGCGGCGGACGAGGGCGGCTCCTCCGGGGCACCGGGCGACTCACCGCACGGAGCACCGGACGAATCGCAGGACGAGGCGTCCTGACGCGCCGAGCGAGGTGAAGATCACATTCGCCGGGCGCCGCACACCCCCTCCAGGAGTCCCTGCCCGGAAGTAACACGGAATTCACACCGGCATTCACTCCGGCGCCCGCAGAACGCGACCCGTCCTCACCAGGGATGAAAACCGCTGAACTTCCGTCCCCGCGCCACCGGATCCGCCGTTTCCTCCGTCCCGGAGCCACGGCCGCGCAACCGTGGCCGTCCCCGTCGGACCCCGTCCACCAGCGGCGACGCCCCGGGCACGACACGAGAACCGAATGGGCAGGTTACGGAAGCCCTCCAGATAGGTAGGGTCTCAGTAGGTCGTCGGCTCTTCGTGAGGAGGTGACGGGGCGTGGCCGCTCGTGATGATGCTGGGGCGCGCAGGGCGCAGCACGAAAAGGAGGTCAGGGACCTCCAGACGCAGATCTCCTTCCTGGAGGAGGAGATCTCCGTGCTGCGCCGCAAGCTCGCGGAATCCCCCCGCCAAGTACGTGTTCTAGAGGAACGACTCCATGAGACGCAGGCCAACCTGGCCGCCGTGACCGGGCAGAACGAGCGTCTCGTGGCGACCCTCAAGGAAGCCCGCGAGCAGATCGTGGCGCTCAAGGAGGAGGTCGACCGGCTCGCGCAGCCGCCGTCCGGTTTCGGCGTCTTCCTGGGGGCCCGCGACGACGGCACCGTCGACATCTTCACCGGCGGCCGCAAGCTGAGGGTGAACGTCAGCCCGGCCGTCAACGTCGAGGAGCTCCAGCGCGGCCAGGAGGTCATGCTCAACGAGGCCCTCAACGTCGTCGAGGCGCTGGACTTCGAAGAGCAGGGCGAGGTCGTCATGCTCAAGGAGCTGTTCGACGACGGCGAGCGCGCCCTGGTCATCGCGCACGCCGACGAGGAGCGCGTCATCAAGCTCGCGGAGCCGCTGCGCGGCGTCCCGCTGCGCGCCGGCGACTCCCTCATGCTCGAACCCCGCTCCGGCTACGCCTACGAGAAGATCCACAAGGCCGAGGTCGAGGAACTGGTCCTCGAAGAGGTCCCCGACATCTCCTACGACGAGATCGGCGGTCTCGGCTCCCAGATCGAGATGATCAGGGACGCCATCGAGCTGCCCTACCTGCACGCCGACCTGTTCCGCGAGCACCAGCTGCGCCCGCCCAAGGGCGTCCTGCTGTACGGGCCGCCCGGCTGCGGGAAGACGCTCATCGCCAAGGCCGTCGCCAACTCCCTGGCCAAGCAGGTCGCCGAGAAGACCGGCCAGGAGGGCAAGAGCTTCTTCCTCAACATCAAGGGCCCCGAGCTGCTCAACAAGTACGTCGGCGAGACCGAGCGGCACATCCGCCTGGTCTTCCAGCGGGCCCGGGAGAAGGCGTCCGCCGGCACGCCCGTCATCGTCTTCTTCGACGAGATGGACTCCATCTTCCGCACCCGCGGGTCCGGCGTGTCCTCCGACGTCGAGAACACCATCGTCCCGCAGCTGCTCAGCGAGATCGACGGCGTCGAGGGGCTGGAGAACGTCATCGTCATCGGCGCCTCCAACCGCGAGGACATGATCGACCCCGCCATCCTGCGTCCCGGCAGGCTCGATGTGAAGATCAAGATCGAGCGGCCGGACGCCGAGGCGGCCAAGGACATCTTCTCCAAGTACATCCTCACGGGGCTGCCGCTGCACCCCGACGACGTGAAGGAGCACGGGGGCGACGACGCGGCCACCGTCGACGCCATGATCCAGCGCGTCGTCGAGCGGATGTACAGCGAAAGCGAGGAGAACAGGTTCCTGGAGGTCACCTACGCCAACGGCGACAAGGAGGTCCTCTACTTCAAGGACTTCAACTCCGGCGCGATGATCCAGAACATCGTCGACCGCGCCAAGAAGATGGCCATCAAGCAGTACCTCGACACCGGGCAGAAGGGCCTGCGCGTCTCCCACCTGCTCGCCGCCTGCGTCGACGAGTTCAGTGAGAACGAGGACCTGCCCAACACCACCAACCCCGACGACTGGGCCCGCATCTCCGGCAAGAAGGGCGAGCGGATCGTCTACATCCGCACGCTCGTCTCCGGCAAGCAGGGCGCGGAAGCCGGCCGATCCATCGACACCGTCGCCAACACCGGCCAGTACCTGTAGCACCCACGCGCCCCGCGCCGCCGGCGGCGGCGCGGACGGCGACCGGGACGACGACCGACCGCCACGCGGCGGCCGCCCGAGAAATCGGGAGGTCGCCGCGTGGCGTTTTCCGGGCCGGATTCCGCAGCGGATTCCGGCGCCTGTTCCAGACCAGTTCCGCACCAGACCTTGGGGAAATCCTGTGCGTCCCGCAACACCTGGCACATCAGTCCGCCGACACGGCGGAACCTCACGACACGACGCCGCCCAACTCGTGCCCCGCAACCCCGTAATCACAAGGGAAACGCAACTCCCCGCCCACGCGCACCCGCACCACGCCCAGGAGCCCCATGGCTCCACCCACGCGCCCCCGATAGGCTCGACGATATGAGTGTTCGGCGGGTGATGGGCATCGAGACCGAGTACGGCATCTCCGTACCGGGACAGCCAGGGGCCAACGCGATGGTGACCTCCTCCCAGGTCGTCAACGCCTACCTCGCGGCGTCGGCCGCGCGGGCGAGGCGCGCCCGCTGGGACTTCGAGGAGGAGAACCCCCTCCGTGACGCCCGCGGCTTCGACCTCGCCCGCGAGGTCGCCGACCCCAGCCAGCTCACCGACGAGGACCTCGGCCTCGCCAACGTCATCCTCACCAACGGCGCCCGCCTCTACGTCGACCACGCGCACCCCGAATACTCCGCGCCCGAGTGCACCAACCCCCGCGACGCCGTCATCTGGGACAAGGCCGGAGAGCGCGTCATGGCCGACGCCACCCACCGCGCCGCCATGGTGCCCGGCACCCACCCGATCCAGCTGTACAAGAACAACACCGACAACAAGGGCGCGTCCTACGGCTGCCATGAGAACTACCTCATGAAGCGCGAGACGCCCTTCGCCGACATCGTCCGGCACCTCACCCCCTTCTTCATCTCCCGCCAGGTGGTCTGCGGCGCCGGACGGGTCGGCATCGGCGTCGACGGGCGGGGCGAGGGCTTCCAGATCAGCCAGCGCGCCGACTTCTTCGAGGTCGAGGTCGGCCTGGAGACCACCCTCAAGCGCCCGATCATCAACACCCGCGACGAGCCCCACGCCGACCCCGAGAAGTACCGGCGTCTGCACGTCATCATCGGCGACGCCAACATGAGCGAGATCTCCACCTACCTCAAGCTCGGCACCACCAGCCTCGTCCTCGCCATGATCGAGGACGGGTTCCTGACCGTGGACCTGTCCGTCGACATGCCCGTCGCCGCGCTCCGCGCCGTCTCCCACGACCCCACCTGCAAGCACCAGCTCACCCTCCGCGACGGCCGCAAGATGACCGCCGTCCAGCTGCAGATGGAGTACCTGGAGCAGTCCCGCAAGTACGTGGAGGACCGTTACGGCGCCGACGTCGACGAGATGACCAAGGACGTCCTCGACCGCTGGGAGTCCGTCCTGCACCGTCTCGGCGACGACCCCTCCCAGCTCTCCCGCGAGCTCGACTGGGTCGCCAAGCTCTCCCTCCTCGACGGCTACCGGGAACGCGACGGCCTGGACTGGTCGCACCCCCGCCTCCAGCTCGTCGACCTCCAGTACACCGATATCCGTCCCGACAAGGGCCTCTACAACCGTCTCGTCGCCCGCGGGAGGATCGACCGCCTCGTCACCGAGGACCAGGTCCAGTCCGCCATCGAGAACCCCCCGGAGGACACCAGGGCGTACTTCCGCGGCCGGTGCCTGCGCCAGTACGCCGAGTCCGTCGCCGCGGCCTCCTGGGACTCGGTCATCTTCGACGTCCCCGGCCGCGAGTCGCTCCAGCGGGTCCCCACCCTCGAACCGCTCCGCGGCACCAGGCAGCACGTCGGCGCCCTCCTCGACCGCTGCCGCACCGCCGCCGACCTCGTCGCCACCCTCACCGGTCAAGGCTGAGTCCGGCGCGGCCTCGGCCGCGGCCTATCCGTGACCGGTTTGACCGTTTCATTCGTCGGCGGACCGGCGATAACCCCTGCAGACCCCCGCGCCGCCGCGGCACGGAATCCGCTCGCCGCCGGTGATCGGAGATAGGCTTGGGGGGACCGGCGAAGTGGGAGGTAAGCATGGCCACGAAGGACAACTCGGGCGGCCAGAAGCAGGCCCCGCGGCGTACCGAAGAGGTCGAGGAGACCCAGGACGCCCCCAGCGAGGACATCCAGGAAAGGCAGGAGAAGCTTTCCGACGATGTCGATGCAATTCTGGACGAAATCGACGAAGTTCTCGAAGAGAACGCCGAAGAATTCATCAGGGCATATGTCCAAAAGGGTGGTGAGTAAATCCGCTTAAATCCGCATTTGCCGGATTTAGGGGTTGGGTGGGAAGGGCCTTCCCAGGGCTCGTGGAGGGGTGGTCGGGCCGGGGCCGTGCTCGTATGAACACGGCCCGCCGTTCTTTCCGCCGCGCGGCGGGCGTCCCGTTCGATGGCGCCGGTAGCGGCCTGGCCGTCTTACAGGGCGGCTAGCCGTCTTCCAGGGTGGCGAGGTGGCGGGCCTGGGCGTTGCTGGCGGTGAGGCCGTGCGGCGGGACGGGGACGCCGGTGAGGCGGCACCAGGCGAAGCCGAGCCCGGCGGTGGCGCTGAGGAGACGCGTCGTGGTGGCGGCGTCGCCGCCGGTGGGGGAGGGCCACAGGGAGCGGAGCGGGTGGGTGTCGTCGTTGAGGATGTCGGCGAGCAGGGCCCGCAGTTCGGGGTCGAGCCAGCGGCCGACGGGGGCGGCGAGGTCGGGGCGGTATCCGGCCAGGTCGGCGGCCAGGAGCGCGGTGGCGGCGTGCCGTGGCTCGATGAAGGGCTCGGTGAAGTCCGGTGAGCCGGGGTCGCCGCACACGGGCCGCAGCGCGGTGGCGAGGTCGTAGAAGGCGAGCTGGAGCGCTTCGCCGGGCGCCGAGTCGTTGAAGAGGGTGGCGAAGAGGGGCGCGGGGCAACGGCGCCGCCATTCGCGTTCGACGACCTGGTCCCCGTAGGGAAGGGCGCGGTGGTCGAGCGCCGGGTTGGTCTGCAAGGGCTCGATCATGGAGAGCAGGGCCGAGGCGCGGACACGGAAGCGGGCGTCGTCGCGCAGGGCCTGGGCCGTCATGACCATGCAGCGGATGAGCTGCGCGGCGGCGTCGGCGCGGCCGGAGCGGAGACGCTCGGCGTACAGGCCGATGATGGTGTGCAGGGGCGGCGGCGGCAGCCATCGCAGGGGCCCGGTGCCGGGCGAGCCGGCGTTTGCGCCGTCCGGGCCGGTGGTACGAGGATCGGCGCCGGGCTGCGGCGCCAGGTGGGGCTCCCAGAGGTCGAGAAGGCCGAGGCGGGGGTCGAACAGGGGAACCGAGGCGCACCACAGCAGGGTGCTCCAGGTGGCGGCGATGGTGCTGGGCGTGCCGTGCAGGAAGCGGTTCCAGCCGAGGGGATAGTCGGCGGGCGGGGCCTGGGCGGCTTCGGACATGACGGAGCGCAGCCGGTAGGTCAGCGCGCCGGAGACGGGCCGGCCGACGAGGGCGAGGGGCGGGCCGTAGTCGGTGAGGTAGTCGGGCCCGGTGGGGATGATCTCGGCGGGGATGGGCGGCGGCGTGGGGGCGTGGACGGCGGACCGGCGGAGGTCGGCGCCCTGCGGCGGCGGTGAGGGGAACCAGCGGCTGTCGGCGGGGTGCCACCGGTACCAGCGCGTCCAGGCGGCGAAGAGCCACCAGCTGTGGTCGGGGAGGGACAGCAGGTGGGGGAAGAGGGCCTGGCGGCGTTGCAGCGGCGTGGAGGCGGGCCACCAGGGCGCGGTGACGATGGCGCGGGTGTGGTGCTCGGCGGCGGTGAAGGGGTCGGCGTCGGGCGGGAGCGTGAGGTCCTCTTCGGTCGGCGGGGGGTTGTAGGCGGGCCGCCTGGGGGGCCAGCCGGGCTCGCCGGGGGCGCTCGGCCAGGTCGGTTGCCCGAGGGGGCTCGGCCAGCCGGGCTGGCCTGGGGGTCCCAACACCACGCCGTCATCGTAATGGGCGGCGGGGGCGCGCCCGGCGCCGGTGCCGTGCGCGTCCGCTACAGGTCCCTCCCCGCCGCGCCGGTTCGCCGTGGGCGGACTGGTGAGGGTGGGCGTGGCATGCGGGGGGCGCTGGTTGAACAGTAGGGTCAGAGTGGTCAGCGCCGGTGGGTTCGTTGAGGGGAGCCGGTGCCATGGTGGAGGGAAGGAGTCGCGTGGCGTCGCACGATTCGCGCATCGGGCGTCTGCCGGGGTTGTTCGCCGGCCCCGACACGTCGTCGTTCACGGAGTTCCTGGGTGCCTACAATCCGGAGCTGCTTCCGGGGCGGAGGTCGCTGTCGGCGGCGGCCAGGGCGGGGGAGGAACTGCCGCACGCCACCACGATCGTCGCGGTGACGTACCCGGGCGGCGTGGTCGTGGCGGGTGACCGGCGGGCGACCGCGGGCAACGTGATCGCGCAACGCGATGTGGAGAAGGTGTTCCGGGCCGACGAGTTCTCGGCGATCGCGGTGGCGGGCACGGCCGGGATCGGGATGGAGCTGATCCGGCTGTTCCAGGTCGAGCTGGAGCATTACGAGAAGCGCGAGGGCCGGACCCTGTCGATGGAGGGCAAGGCCAACCGGCTGGCGACGCTGGTGCGCGGCAACCTGGGCATGGCGATGCAGGGGCTGGCGGTGGTGCCGCTGTTCGCGGGATACGACGAGGAGCGGGACGGGGGGCGGATCTTCTCCTACGACCCGGCGGGCGGCCGGTACGAGGAGCGGGACTTCTACTCGATCGGTTCGGGGTCGGTGTTCGCGCGGGGCGCGCTGAAGAAGCTGTGGCGCCCGGACCTGTCGCCGGAGGACGCGGCGCTGGTGTGCGTCCAGGCCTTGTACGACGCGGCCGACGACGATTCGGCGACGGGCGGTCCCGACCTGTCGCGCGGCATCTTCCCGGTGGTGGCGGTGGTGTCGGACGAGGGGTATCGCCGGCTGGGTGAGGACGAGGTGGGCGCGCTGGCCCGGTCCGTGGTCGAGGGACGTAACGACTCGCCGGGCGGTCCGACCGCCCCGCTGCGATAGAAGGGATCCAGACCGGTGTCGATGCCGTTCTATGTGTCGCCCGAACAGCAGATGAAGGACAAGGCGGACTACGCGCGCAAGGGCATCGCGCGTGGCCGCAGCGTGGTCGTGCTCCAGTACGACGACGGGATCCTGTTCGTGGCCGACAACCCGTCCCGGGCGCTGCACAAGATCAGCGAGATCTATGACCGGATCGCGTTCGCGGCGGTGGGCAAGTACAACGAGTTCGAGAACCTGCGGCTCGGCGGTGTGCGGTACGCGGACGTGAACGGGTACCAGTACGACCGCAGGGACGTGACGGCCCGCGGCCTGGCGAACGTGTACGCGCAGACGCTCGGCACGATCTTCACCGAGACCAACAAGCCGTACGAGGTGGAGCTGGTCGTGGCGGAGGTGGGCGACAGCGCCGACACCGACCAGATCTACCGGCTCACGTTCGACGGCTCGGTGGCCGACGAGCACGGCTACGTGGCGATGGGCGGGCAGGCCGAGGCGGTGGCGCAGGTCCTCAAGGAGCGCTACCGGGAGGGCATGCCGCTGGCGGAGGCGCTGCGGCTGGGGGTGCGGGCGCTGGAGGCGCAGGACTCCGACCGCCACCTGGAGGCCAAGTCACTGGAGGTGGCGGTGCTGGACCGCAACCGCGAGCACCGCCTGTTCAAGGCGCTGCCGGCGGCGCGGATCGAGCGGCTGCTGAACGAGGCCGACGGTGCGGACGGCGACAACGGGGGCAACGGCGGTAACGGAGACAACGGCGGCAACGGCGCGGGCTCGGCGGGCTCGTAGCGCCGACCCGGGCACCCGCCCGCCACGACACGCCGAACGAGGCGACGCCGAAACGAGGGGCCCGTCCCGGCAACCACAGGCCGTCCGAGGCCGCCGGGGACGGGCCCTCGGCTTGCCCGCGCCCCGTCCGCGCGCCCCCGCGCTCCCTCCGCCGAATGTGATCTACAATGTAAAGGCGGCGGCCGGGTGGACACCAGTGAAGCCAGAGGCGCCGGAGGCTGCCAAGTCGGG